>CAZNBU010000185.1:0-6799 GCA_964571035.1 uncultured Planctomycetaceae bacterium
CGTCTCCGTCCGTGAGAAGCCGAAAGAGATCAACATCACCTTCGGCACCGGCGTGGACACGCTGTTCGCCAAGCCGGCTGCGCGCAGCGCCGACACCGAAAAGGCAGCGCACACCTTTCTCACCAACATGCGGCCCAACGGCGGCACCAACATCTACGAAGCGCTGGTGGAGGCCCTGCGGCCCGAGCCCGCCGAGGGCATGCTGCCGATGGTGCTGTTTCTGACTGACGGGTTGCCGACGATCGGGCAGACCAAGGAAAAGGAAATCCGCGATCTCGCAGCCAAGCACAACAAGCACAACCGCCGCATCTTTTCGTTCGGCGTGGGTACCGACGTGAACGCGCCGCTGCTGGAGGCACTGAGCGACCAGACACGCGCGGCGCCGACGTTCGTCTCAGCCGGCGAAGATGTTGAAGTCAAGGTCGCCGACGTGGCGCGTCGCCTGCGCGGGCCGATCCTGGCATCGCCGCGCATAGAGCCGCCGCGCGACGAAGCGGGCGGCGTGCGCGTGCTGGAGACCATGCCGCGCCTGCTGCCGGACCTGTTCGAGGGCGACCAGCTTGTGCTGCTCGGGCGCTACATGGGCGAGGCGCCGCTGAACTTCCGCCTGAACGGCAACTTCGCGGGCGCGATGAAGCAGTTCGAGTTCTCGTTCAGCCTCGACAAAGCCACCACCCGCAATTCGTTCGTGCCGCGCCTCTGGGCGTCGCGCCGCGTGGCGGAACTGATCGACGACATCCGCATGGCGGGTGAGCTGGAGAACTCGCCCGACCGCATCGACCCCAAGTTCAAGGAGACCGTGGACGAGATTGTGCGGCTTTCCACCGAGTTCGGCATTCTCACCGAGTACACCGCGTTCCTGGCGCTGGAGGGCACCGACCTCAGCAAACGCGCGGAGGTCAACCGCCAGGCCTGGGGCAACCTGCAATCCCGCGGCCAGAACGTGCGCACCGGCGAGGGCGGCGTCGCGCAAAGCGGCAACGCCGCCGAGATGAAACGCCAGGTGCGCGAGAACAAACGCAACGCCTGGTACGACGACAAGCTCAATCGCGTTGCCGTCGGCGACGTGCAGCAGATGAACGACCGCGCCTTCTTCAAACGCGGCGAGCGCTGGGTGGACAGCAAGGTCGTGGATCAACCCGAGGTCAAACCCGACGTAACGATCAAAGTCGGCAGCGACGAGTACGTGAAGCTGGTTGAGCGGCTGAAAGAGCTGGGCCGCGAAGGATCGGTGGCGCTCAAAGGAGAAATCATCATTGAGCTGGACGGGAAAACCATCCTGATCCAGCCGTAAGGCGGCGGGTTCCGTAGAGCCAACATCACGGGAACCCGGCACCGCCAAACCGCATCTAACCTTCAGAAAGGAAACTCCCTATGAATACGATTCTCAAAACCCTTTGTGCCGCGGTCGCAATGGCCAGTGTCGGCGCGGCCTCTATCACCAATGTGCAGGCTTGCCCCGCATGCGCAGAAGCCTTGGTCGAGCAGGCCGAGGAAAAGCCCGCGCCGCAAGTCGAGGGCGACGTCAAGCCGAAGATCCAGCTTGCGATCCTGCTCGACACCAGCGGCAGCATGAGCGGACTGATCGACCAGGCGCGCACACAACTGTGGAAGATCGTCAACGAGTTCGCGCAGACCAAGCAGAAGGGCGTGGTGCCCGACTTCGAAGTCGCGCTGTACGAGTACGGCAAGAGCAGCATCCCCGCGGATGAAGGCTACATCCGCCAGATCGTCGGGCTGAGCACTGACCTCGACAAGATCAGCGAGGAACTGTTCGCGCTAAAGACCAACGGCGGCGACGAGTACTGCGGCCACGTGATCAAGTCGGCGATCGACGGGTTGCAATGGAGCGACAAGAGCACCGACTACAAGGCAATCTTCATCGCCGGCAACGAGCCGTTCACCCAGGGCGGCGTTGACTACAAGGACTCCTGCAAAGCCGCCATCACCAAGGGGATCATCGTCAACACGATCCACTGCGGCGACGACGCCTCCGGCATCGCGGGCATGTGGAAAGACGGCGCAATCCGCGGCGAGGGCAACTACCTGTGCATCGACCACAACGCCAAGGTCGTGCACATCTCCGCCCCGCAGGACGACAAGATCGTTGAGCTGGGCGAGAAGCTGAACAAGACCTACATCCCCTTCGGCGAGGAAGGCAAAGAAGGGGCCGAGCGCCAGCGCGTGCAGGACGCCAACGCAGCCGGCGCGGGCCAGGGCGCCGAAGTGGGCCGCGCGATCGCCAAGAAGAACGCGCAGTACCGCAACTCACAGTGGGACCTGATCGACGCCATCGACGAAGAGAAGGTCAAGCTGGAAGACATCAAGAAGGAAGACCTGCCCGAAGAGTTGCAGAAGCTGACGGCGGACGAGTTGAAGAAGCACATCGAAGAAAAGCGCAAGGAGCGCGCCGAGCTCAAGAAGCAGCTCGACGAGCTGGAGACCGCGCGCAACAAATTCGTGGCCGAAAAGCGCCGCGAACTGGCGGAAAAGGGCGAAGAAACCTTCGACGCCGCGCTGATCAAGGCGATCCGCGCGCAGGCTGAGAACCGCGGGTTCAAGTCGGAGTAGACGTGAACAGGCCACGGAAATGCAGGGATGCGCTGACGCGTGTCCCTGCTTTCGCCTACAATGGGAAGGTATGACCGCCACGCGCACCATCCTTGTAGTGGAAGACGACGCAGCCATCCGCCGCGGCGTGGTGGACGCGCTGCGGCATGAGGGCTACACGATCTTCGAAGCTTCCGACGGCGAGACCGGCCTGCGCAACGCCCTCCAGGTGGAGTGCGACCTGGTGCTGCTGGACCTCGCGCTACCAAAGATTTCGGGCCTGGACATCCTCAAGGAAGTGCGGCGCGTGCGCCCGACACTGCCCGTGATCATCCTGACCGCCCTGGGCGCCGAGAAGGACCGCGTCGCCGGCCTGCGCCTTGGGGCAGACGACTACGTCGTCAAGCCGTTCAGTGTCGCCGAATTGTCGGCGCGCGTAGAGGCGGTGATCCGACGCAGCCCGGAGCGGCCGGCTGACGTACACGACTACACCTTCCCCGGCGGCATCGCCGACCTCGCGCGCTGCGAAGTGCGCTATGAGGATGGCGGCCGCACCGAGCTGTCCGAGCGCGAACGCGAGCTGCTGCGCTATCTTGTGGTCAACCCGGGCCGCGCCATCAGCCGCGACGAAATCCTGCAGCGCGTGTGGCGCATCGACCCGCGCGGATTAAGCACGCGCACCATCGACATGCACGTGGCGCGCCTGCGCGAAAAGCTGCGCGACTCGGGCGAGGCGCCGCGCATCCTGCTGACGGTGCGCGGCAAGGGGTACATGCTGGCGGGAGGTGCGGCATGAAAGGCGGCCTGGTCTGGAGCGTGTTCGCCATGGGCGTCGCGATCGCGGCCGGCGTGATGGTCTGGGCCAGCATGATGCTGACCGACCTGGAGACCGCGCACGCCGAAGCCAATCACCGCGCGCTGGCGGAGCAGAACGTGCGGGCCGCGCTGTGGCAGCTTGAAAGCGAAGTCGCGCCGCTGGTCACGGATGAAGCGACGCGCCCGTACTTTCACTATGTCTCGTTCTATTCCGCCGAAGGCGCTTACACGCGCATGTTCAACGACCTGCGGCCCGATGAGCCGCTGCTGCCGTCGCCCCTGCTGCACGGAAGCGGCGAGCGTGTGAAGCTGCACTTTCAGTATGAGCCTGACGGGTCGCTGACATCGCCGCAGACTCCGGAAGGCGAGAAGCTGCGCCTCGCCGTTGATCGTTTCGTCACGCCGGAAGCCATCACGCGAGCGAAACAGGAGCTGGATGCGCTGGGCAAGCTCGCCACGCGCGACGCGCTGCTTTCGCGCCTGCCGGAGCGCAAGTATGTGCCGGGCGCGCTGGTGGCTAGCGACATGGTCTACTTCGATCGTAACTGGGCGTCGCAGCAGACCGGCAACGCGGAGCAGTACAACCAGCGCGCCGAAGCCAACAAGAAGGCCGCCATGGAGCGCAAGTCGGAGCAGATCCGCGCGAACGACCAACTTGCGGCACCGGTGGACATTCGCGAGGGGCCAATGACGGCGCTGTGGTTCGGCGACACGCTGGTGCTCGCGCGCAGCATCACGCTGGATCAGCGCGAGTACATCCAGGGTTGTGTAGTGGACTGGCCCACGATTCGCGGCGCGCTAGCCAGCGCCGGGCGCGACCTGCTGCCGAACGCGGACTTCCGTCCGTACCGCGCTGACGTGCCGACGCTGGAGGGCCCGAACGTTCAGCGTCTCGCGGCTTTGCCGATTGAGGTGCTGCCGGGCGACGTGCCCGTGGACGCGCCGGGCGGTGTATCGCCACTGCGTGTCACGCTGTATGTCGCGTGGGGATGCATGGCGCTGGTTGCGCTCGGCATGGGGTTCGTGCTGCGCCGGACGTTGGCGCTGTCCGCGCGGCGCGAGGAGTTTGTTTCTGCCGTAACGCACGAGCTGCGCACGCCGCTGACCACATTCCGCATGTACACCGAGATGCTGCAATCCGGCCGCGTCACAGACGACGCCGCGCGCAACGAGTACTACAACACGCTGCACAACGAGGCGCTGCGACTAGGCCACCTGGTCGAGAACGTGCTTGCCTACGCGCGGCTTGAACGCGGCCGCCGCGAAGACCGCATCGAAACCCTCCCGCTGTCACGCCTGCTGGAGCGCGCGACGGAGCGCCCCACACAGCGTGCAAAGCAAGCCGGCATGAAGATCGAACTTGCCGCCTGCCCCGACGCGCAGGTCCGCGCCGACCCCGCCGCAGTCGAGCAGATCCTGTTCAACCTCGTGGACAACGCCTGCAAGTACGCGGCGACCGGCACGCCGAAGATCGAGATCGCCTGCGAAGCCAAAGGCCGCACAGCCACCATCAGCGTGCGCGATCATGGCCCCGGAATCTCGCGCGGCGACGCAGCCCGGCTTTTCCAGCCATTCCGAAAGTCCGCCCAAGCCGCTGCCAACAGCGCGCCGGGTGTCGGGCTGGGCCTCGCGCTAAGCCGACGGCTGGCACGAGCCATGGGCGGCGAACTGGCTTTGGATAGCGGGTTACGGGGCGGTGCGCGATTTGTACTGACACTCCCAAGCGAATAATTTTCTGTTCCTTAACGCACATTCGCCCAGAAACCGTACAATGGGGCCCAATCGGGAGCCTCCTATGGATATTGTCGCTGAAATCCAGTCGGTGCTGGAGAAGTTCCGCAACATCCCCTACCTGGGCGAAGGGGTCACGCAGTACGAGCACGCGCTGCAAGCCGCGCGCGAAGCCGAAAAAGCGCGGGCTTCAGACGAGCTGATCACCGCTGCTTTGCTGCATGACATTGGCCACCTCGTGCACACGCTGCCGCCGGAAGACGAAAGCTACGTCGGTTTCTGGACTCGCAACGATGGGCATGAAGTCAGCGGATCGGTGTGGCTGGCAAGAGGCTTTCCTGAGTCGGTCTACGAGCCGGTACGCTGGCACGTGCGTGCCAAGCGCTACCTGTGCGCGACCGAGCCGGGCTACTACGACCAGTTGACCGCGGGCGCGCAACACTCGCTCGAGTTGCAAGGCGGGCCGCTAAGCCCGGACGAATGCCGCGAGTTCGAAAAGCACCCTTGGTGGGAAGAGGCTGTCGCGGTACGCCGCTGGGACGACAACGCCAAGCACGTAGGGCGAACGACGCCGCCGCTGGAGCACTACCTCGAGTTCGTACGCCGCTGCGCCAAAGCGCCTGCAACCTGATCGCCAACCAACAAGCCAGCCTAGTGCCCGTGATGATGCGGGTGGTGATGCCCGTGGCGATGATGATGGTGGTGATGCCGCTTGTGGCGTTTGTGATGGTGGTGATGGTGATGTCCCCAGACCGCATCATCAATCGCATGACCGATCACCGCGCACCCGCTGAGCAATGAAATCGAGGCGCCCAGCACCACCAACCCGCAAACCTGAACCAGCTTCCGCATAGCAAAACTCCAACAACAGGCAGCCCCGTCCCAACCAGTATCCGCGCGCGCCCCTTCAGACACACCGCAAAATCTCTGGCAGCCTGGTCCACGGGGACGGCGACCCATCAAACCGAAAGGAGCGCCCGCAAACCGGGCGCTCCGGGTACAACGAATTCGATTCATCAAGTCTGGCGGTGGCCTCTGCGTCTCCGCACGGCAATGCCACATATCGCCAGAAAGGCGAGCGCACCCACCCACGTGCCGGGTGTAGCCGGCGCTCCCATGCACCCGCCGCCTTCGCTGGTGCTCGTGGTGGCGTCGGGCGAGCGCTCTACTTCAATCGTGAACGTCTGCGTGGCGTCCGGCGCGACGCTGTTGGTGGCTGACAGCGTTACGGTCACCGACGTCTTCGCGTGGCTGTTGCCGGGCGTGCCTGTCAGTTCGCCCGTGGCTGCGTTGAAGGTCAGCCAGGTCGGGAGCACGCTGGCGAGACTCATGGTCGGTGCGGGTGTGCCGTCTACGGTTGCGGTGTACTGGTACGGCGTTCCCGGAGTGGCTGTCAGCACCGGCGCGCTGGTGAAGGTGGGCGCGATGCCCGCAACCGTGATCTGGAAACTCTCCGAATCGTCCGGCGCCCATCCATTGGTCGCCGTCACCGTGATCAGCCCGGTCTGGCCGACGGCAGCCCCCGGCGGCGTTCCGCTCAACACATTACCCGCGAGCGTGAGCCACGTTGGATTCCCGGCCACCGAGAAGGTCGGCAACGGGTCGCCCGTGCCGACGATCGTGTACGTGTAGACCTGCCCGACAGTGACAGTGGTTGGCGCGGTACTGGCGCTGGACGAGGGCGGCGGCTTCGTCATCGCCG
>CAZNBU010000186.1:0-5700 GCA_964571035.1 uncultured Planctomycetaceae bacterium
CCCAAGAAGTACAACTGCATGGAGATCACGGCGATCAAGGAGGGTGGAGAACTTGAGCGCATCGGGTTCCGCAAGGGCGACAAGATTGTCGCGGTCGACAGCGCAGAGCTGGCTGACCTCGAATCCGGCTATGCGCACTTTCAGGTCAGCTTGACCAAAGAGAGCACGACCTGGACGGTGCTCCGCAACGGCAACCGCATCGACGTCACGTTTGACGGCAAGAAGCTCCGACAGTTCTTGGAAAACAAGGAAACACGGGAGGAGTTCGACATTCGACCCGCCACGCGCGATTGAGCAAGATTCGTCAAGCGTTTCGGCGGGCCGGCGCGTGGTGCCGTTTTTACACTGCGGCGGGGTGATGCATGGAAATGTCGTTTCGTGAGGAGGTTGACGCGCCGCTGGACAAGGTGTTTGCGGCGGTTACCGACATCCCGGCGGCTGAGAAGTGGATGCCCAACCTGGTGCGAATGGAAATGCTTACCGAGGGTGCCTACAGCGTCGGCACCAAGTGGCGCGAGACGCGCAAGATGTTCGGCAAGGAAGCCGCCGAGGTCTTCGAAGTCGTCGCCTACACCCCCGGCAAGCACATCGAGCTGTTTGTGGACGGCAAGCAGGGCGCGTCCGGCCGGGGCGAGTACCGCTTCAAGTACGACTTTGAACAGCAGGGCGGCAAGACCATCATGAACATCCACGGCAGCATTTCGGGCATGGGGTGCATGGGCGTTGTGTTCGGGTGGATGTTCAAGGGGATGTTCCGCAAAGCCATCCGCAAAGACCACGAGGCCCTGCGCCAGTACATCGAGTCCCTCTAGCGCCGAATCAGTCCCGCGAATTCGTGCAACGCTTTGGTGGCGTTGGACGTATCAATTCACGAGAGCCTCAGACAACACAAAGCAAGCACGCAACATGGCTCGCGATGCAGTCATCGGGAGACGATCATGAAGCCTTTGCACGTGGTGCTGATCGCAGTCGTCGCCGTCGGCGTCGGCGCAGCCGGCGGGTTCATTGCCGGCGGGCAGATGGACGGGCCGCCGCCGCACCGGCCGGCGATAGCAGCACCCGAAGAGTCGGAGGTCACGCCCAAGGCCGATCCAAACCGCGATACCAGGCAGGCCGCGCGCACGGACAGCACGGACTCCGCGTCGGCGAAGGTGGCGCCCCGCGTTGAAATGCCGGAGCCGGTGCGCTCTGAGCCTGCATCCCAAGCCTTTGCCACCTGGATGCGTCAGTTCGCCGACGAGTTGCCGATCCCCGGCGAGGGCCGCATCACCGGCCACGTGCGCCTGAAGGACGGCACGCCACTGCAGGGCGCCACAATCAAAGCCAAGCCGCGCAAGGCCACCCAGCCGCCGTGGGATGCCGACGCCCCGTTGGAAGACTACCTGGAGCGTGTGGCGCGCACGCAGCACTTCTCGCGCAAGGGCGAGTCGAGCGCGGTCACTAACGCGGAGGGGGCGTACGAGATCGGCTCGCTTGGCGACTACCAGTTCACGGTGTCGGCTGAGGCGGAAGGGTACCAGTGCAACGCGGTCAACCCGCAGCTTGCCTACCGCGTGCTCCCCGGCGCCGAGATGGATTTTGAAGCGGTGCCGGTCTGCAAGGTTATCATGGACATCCGCATGCCGGATGGATCGCAGCCGGAGGCTGTGAGCGCCAAGGCATACACGAGCACCCACAACTACTCGACCCTCAAGTGGTCGCGCGAGAAGCCGGATGCCAGCATTCAGCCGGGCAAGTACGAACTGCGCGTGACCTCGGGCGACAAAGAGGAGTACGCCTCAGACCCCGTGGCGCTCGATATCAGCGACGGAGACCCGCCGCTGGAGTTGAAGATCAACCTGCGCATCCAGCCGGGCATCACCTGCCAGTTGAAGTACCCGGCGGGCATGGACCAGTCGGCCGGGATGTATCGCGGGTACAACGACACGCGCATCCACCTGGTAGCTGACCCGCCATCCGATCCGCCCGCCGATTCGGGGTATGGGTACGACGGACAAGGGCTCTGGAGTGGGGCAGCCAAATTCCCCGGCCTCAAACCGGGACGGTACCGGCTGATTGCTGCATCTACCGGCAAGCTTGTTGCCTGGAAAGACGTCACCCTGACCGACGAGCCTGTGGACGTAACGCTGGAGGTGCCTGAGCCGAAGGCCGAGGAGTACTTCGTGCTGCGGATTTATGGCCCCGAGGGAGAACTGGTTCGGGATGCGCAGATCTATCACTACGCCAACGTCAATCGCGGCCAGTTCTACGGCAATTCAGGGTCAGTGCTCAGGCGCCCCGACGGAAGCTACTGGCTGCTGAAGTCCGAAGGCGGTGGCAGCGACAAGGAGTGGCATTATCAAGTCACGATCCAGACGCCGAAGTACGGCAAGACGGTTGTGAAGCACCCCGGCAACGCCACCAACGACCTTGAAGTTCGGATGGAGAAGCCTGCCTACGTCACGGTGCTGATGCCGGGCGCGACTACGCACCCTGATAAGGCGCGCATCCGACCGAACCTTACACTGGTCCAGCCGGGAATGAGCATTGGCGGCATCGAATCTGCTTCGTCGGGTCGATCGGTTTCCGGTTTATCAGAGGAAAAAGAGAGATTCGGTCCGCTGGCGCCCGGCAAGTATCGCTTCTCGTATCAGCTATCGACCGGCGACAACGCGTACTACTACAACGGTGGCGGCAGCTCGATCGCGCAGTGGGACTTTGAGGTGGCGGCGGGGGCGGACATCACGCAGACCTGCCCGGTGCCCGCGATCTACAAACTGACTCTGCTGGTTGAGGACACGAAGAAGGTCAGCAACATGTCGCTTCGCCGTGCGGACGGCACCGCGACGCGCACGCTGTACGGCGGTGGAGTGCAGGAGCGCACGGTGTTCGAGGGGCTCACCGCGGGCGAATGGATCGTCTCAGCCGGCGGCGGTGAAATGAGGGTGCAGATCACACGCGACACGGAAGTCGCGCTGGAACTCAAGCCGCACGACTGCCTGCGCATCTACGGCCTGCGCGAAGGCGGCGCGATTGAGCGCTTGGGGCTGCGCAACGGCGACCTGCTGATTCGCGTGGACCAGCAGGAGTTCGAGAAGATTCACGACTTGCGCAACCAGGCGCAGCAGAGCTATTCGAAAGACAGCACGGTCTGGGCGGTCATTCGCAACGGTACCGAGCTGAACGTGCCGCTAAACGGCAAGGCAATCCTCGACGCGCAAAAGGGTGAAGACCGCGAAACCATCCGCTTCAGCAACGCGACGCGGGACTAGGCCGTCGGCGGCGGCGAGACGATCCGCAACAGACCGGCCCACAACCCCCCCGGCGGCTTGGTGATGTGAACCTCGGGCGCGTCGGCGCTCTCGGGCAGCTTCTCGGCGATCAGGAACGCGCGGTCCGAAAACTCGCCGATCGGCTCAATGCGCAGGGGCGTCAACCCGGCTGCGCGAACCTCACTCAGTACCTGCTCAATCGACGCGAAGTGCTTGCTGTGCTTCTTGCCCTTTTTTCGGCGCAGCTTGGCGTCGTTGCGCTGGCCTTTGTACGTTGAGCTGGTCTTGTACTGCACCAGCACGTACCGCCGCGCAGCCGCGGCCAGCGAGCGAAACAGTGCGATCCGCTCGTCCGGCTCGAAGTAGTAGACGAAGCGCACGCTGGCCACCATGTCGGCTTTCGGCGGCGCGCCTTCGAACTTGAACGCGTCGCCCTTGCTGTCTTCGCCGTCGATGCCGAGCTTGGCGCGTGTCGCGGCCGCCGCGCCCACCATCGGCTCCGACATGTCCATGCCGGTCACCTTGTACCCGCGCCCGGCCCAGTAGTGGTACAGGCGCCCCGGGCCGCACGGCACGTCCAACACGCTGCGGATTTCTGACGTCGCCGAAAGGCAGCGGTTCAGCGCGCGATGCTCCGACCAGCTTTTCAGCCGGCCCAGCGGGCCGTACGACACCCGAAGCTTGGTGTAGCCCTCGGGATCGAGGAAAACCGGGTACTCGGGGTTGGCCATGAACGCTCCAGAAACCGGCAGCGTCGCATGGAAACACCTGCCCGGTCAAGGGTTAGGCACAAATCTGTATGCACCGAATACCGGAACAGGCTATACTCCGCCACGATTGATGCATCGGCGGCGCGAGAGTTACGACGGCAAGTCGTGCGGTAGCCTATGGATGTGCAGTACTCAGAAGTGCGCGACGCGGCCGCTACAGGCGTCGGCCCGCGGCGCGAAGGCGATGCCGCGTACGCGATGCTGTTGCGCGCCATGCGCCATGCCGTAAGCCCCGACATCTCGCCCGAAGTGTTGCAGTTGTCGCCCCGCGGCGGGCTTGCGGTGTTTACCCGCGGCGGAAAACGGTATGTGTTCAAGCTGATGTGCTGTGGCACTACTTGGCGCAAGCGGCTGTTGCGCTGGTTTGGCTGGAACCCGGCGCGGCGCGCTTTCCGCCAGTCAGAGACGATCCGGCGCGCGGGTGTGCCCGCCTGCGAAGTGGTGGAGCACGGCAGCATGCGCCTGCCGGGCTCGCCGCGCGCGGTTTACACGATCAGCGTCTTCTACCCAGGCGCGATCACGCTTCGCGAGCACAAGCGCGCGATGCAGCCCCAAAGGCGCAGCGCGGTGGACCCGGAGATTCGCGAGCTGTGCAGCGACGGCATCCGGCTGTTGCGGCAACTGCACGACACAGGGTTCCAGCACCTGGACTACCACGCCGGCAACCTGCTGGTTGTACCGGGGGACGGCGGCACGGGCCTGCGCCTGCTTGACCTGGACACGGTCGTCTGCCGCAGCCCGTTCGCGGCCAGCCGCGCGCGCGAGCTGTGCCGCTTCATCCGCAACTTCGTCGAGCCGGAAAACTACCGCGAAGTAATCGACGCCGCGCTCGATGAGTACAGCGATGGCGACCAGGCGCTGCGCAACACCATGCAAAAGACGCGCTACGTGCGGGAATTGCTGGCAAGCAAAGGCATACAGAAGAAAGACATCCTGCGCGCCCAGGCGAACACAAGCTAGCTTGTCCGGCGTCCCCGCAGTGATCGCTATCAACGATGGCCATGGAATTCTCACTACCCACCGGGCACGGCGGGGTTCAAAATGGTGCCGGACTACCGGAGGCCCGACATGCGTCTGCCCCTACTGCTTGCCGCGGCGGCAATCACTTGTGCCGTATTCGGGTTTCACTCGTTCGTCTCTGCCGACGAGGTCCTCCCGGCAACCACCGAAGGCGCTGAGCCGGCGCTTACTAACGCGATCGACGCCGCGCTGGCGGAAGTCTGGAAGCGCGACGGCGTCACTCCAGCCCCGCTGAGCACTGACGAGGAGTTCCTCCGCCGCGTCTACCTCGACACCACCGGCATGCCGCCGACCTACGACGAAGCCGTTTCTTTCCTTAATGATGACACGCCCGGCAAGCGCGACCGGCTGATCGACGCGCTGGTTGCCGACCGCCGCTTTGCCGAGCACATCGCCGACCAGTGGGTCAACGTCTTCACCGGCCGCCGCACGCAGGACAACGCCGACATGATTCTCGGCGCGTGGATGGCGCAGCAGATCCAGCAGGGGCGCGCGTTTGACGACATCATGTACGACATCATCACCGCCGAGGGACTGATGTCCGAAAACCCAGCCGTCGGGTACTACACCGGCAAGCGCGAGTTCCGCACCGCCGACGTCGCGGGCGAAGCCGCCAAACACTTCACTGGCGTGCAGATCCAGTGCGCGCAGTGCCACGA
>CAZNBU010000186.1:5710-6641 GCA_964571035.1 uncultured Planctomycetaceae bacterium
CGAGGACACGTGGACCGAGCAGGAATTCAACGGCGTCGGCAGCTTCTTCGCCGCCGTGCAGGTGCGGCGCCGCGGGGACACCCGCCCGCGCCAGGGCGAAGTGACGGACCGGGGCGTCAGCCGGCTTGACCCGTCGGTGATGCAGCGCCGTCTCGCAACGATCAAGAACGACCAGGAGCGCATTCGCGTGTACGAGGCGCTGCGCTACCGCGCCCCGAAGTATCTGCTGGGCAACGAGCTGCGGGTGGACGACGCGCGCCTGTGGCGCAAGGCGTGGGCAAAGTGGGTGATCTCGGACCAGAACACGCAGACGCAGCGCTATGTGGCGAACCGCTTCTGGAGCTTTCTGTTCGGCATGGGAATCGTGAACCCGGTTGATGACTTCAACAGCATCAACGAACCAAGCCACCCGGCGCTGCTCGACCTGCTGGCCAACGACATGCGCGAGCACGGGTACGACGTGCGCCGCTTCTATCGTGCGGTGCTGAAGACCCGCGCGTGGCAGGCATCCGGCAGCGGGGCGTCGCGCGGCGATAACCGGGCTGAGCGCTGGTACTTCGCTGAATACCCGGTACGGCAGCTTTCACCGGAGCAGTTCTTCGGGTCGCTGCTGGTGGTGGCCGGGCACAGCGAGTCCGCCGGCCGGCGCATGCGCAGCCGTGACAACCCCTACGAGCGCGAACGCAAGCAGGGCGAGGCGTACAAGAAGCGCGAGGACGAGGGCAACCTGCCCAAGAACCGCCGCCGCGTCGAGTACGACCTTGAGGCGGCGGACAAGCTGGCGGCGCTGGTGGACAGCATGTCGCCGGAGTGGTACGCGCGCCGCAGCGCATCGCGCCAGTACGCGCGCATCTCAAGCGACGACGAAGAGAATGAGACCGACGGTTTCAGCATGACCATCGACCAGGCGCTGATGCAGATGAACGGGCGT
>CAZNBU010000187.1:0-6635 GCA_964571035.1 uncultured Planctomycetaceae bacterium
CGCGCATGGTGCTGAGCTTCCTGGAGTGGGAGAAGTGGGAGACGTTCGACGCCAGCATCACGCTGCCGATCGACAGCGGCGGGGTGCAGATTCGCGCCAACCTCACCACCAGCGAGCCCTTGCAGAAGCCGTACGTGTTCTTCCGGCCCAGCGGGTCAACGCGGCTGGCGGGCATGCTGCCCGCGGAGACGCTGGCGTTTGCCTCAGTGCAACTCGGCACCGACCACGAGAAGACCTACAACGACATCTTCAGCACGTTCCACGACGTGGCGCAGCAATACGAGCCGGAAATCCTTCGATTGCGCATCCAGGGCTACGAGGATTCGGTGAAAAGATACGAAGAGGCAATCGAACAGTTGAAGAAGGATGAAGACAAGGAAAAGAGCACGGAGGCGATCAAGGAGTACGAGGGCTACATCAAGGCATTCAAGGAGATGATTGCAAAGGCCCATCAGGAACTTGCGGCGTATAAGGTACGGCCGTTCAACCCAAACAACGAGACCGGGTCGCGCCAAGGCCGCAGCGAAGCCGAAGAGTTTCACGACGAGCTCAACCACATCCTGAAACAGTTCGGGTTCACGCGGGGTGAGATTGCGCGGGCGTTGGGCTCGGAGGGCGTGGTCGGCATCATCGACCTGCCCGATCCCTCCCCGGACGCGGACGACCCCGGGTACTGGGAGGACCACTGGTTCTTTGCGGTCGAAACCACCACCGAGTTCGACGCCGCCAAGAACAAGCTGCTCGACATGCTGCTCGCCCGCAACCTGCCCGCCGACATGCCGGAGCGCGAGCGTGAACGGGCGATGAAGCAGGCCAATGAGCTGGCGTGCTACCCGGTCACCGGCGGCGAAATTCTTTGCGAGCGCCGCCTGCGCCAGGAGGTCGTCTTCTTTGCCGGCAGCGGCATCGCCGGCGCAGCCGCCAACGAGATTGTCGCGCGCCGCATGCTGGAAGCCGCGCAAGGCCGCGGGCGCTTCGACACCGGCAAGCTGGGCGGCGGCACCATGGGCAGCAAGTTGGGTTGGATCGACCTGCGCGCCACGATTGACCGCATCATGCAGGGGCACGGCAACCGTCGCGGCGCGAGCCTGCGCTTTCCGGAGATGATGCTGGACCTGCGCAGCGCGTTCGGTGGCGGCGCGTACCTCAGCGCGCAGACCGACGAGCGGCTGAACGGGCTGAGCCTCAAGGTGACGTTCAGCGGCACGCGCGACTTCTCGGGCCTGCTGCCGATGATCCGTGACGAGGTGATGGACGAGCACCGCGCTGACCACGACGAAAGCGAACTGCGCGCGCTCGGGCAGGGCCTCAGGTCCTGGAAGAACAAGCATGCGCAGCAACTGGAGGGGCTTGGAGTGGATGACCGCCGCGCGCTGCTCAAGACCGCGACGCCGGAGGAGCTTCTGGAGAAGGGCTTCTATACGCCGCGCGACGGCCTGCGTAGCGCCTTTGACCCGGAGCTCGCGAAGCTGACCGCCAACAGCACCGACGACAAACCGTTCGGCAAGGAGGCAGCCGACCTATCCGAGAGCAGCTTCATCTATTACGGCCTGTACGCGGGCACGTGGCCGACGGAGGAGCCGGGCGGTACGCGCGGCGACTTCGGGTACAGCGTGCGCACGCGCATGGCGCTGAACGGATGGATCGTGGCGGCTATGCGCGAGCCATGGGCACGCGGCGGCCGCTACGTCCTGATCGAAGACAGGAGGTCGTTCGAAACCCGATGGATGTCGGAGCGCGACTTCGACCTGCTGCTGACCGCCAACGCCGAGAACCGCACCAGCGTGCCCGCGTTTGAGCGCGACCTGCCCAACCAGCCCGAGTGGAAGCGCCGCAAACGGCTGGCGCGCTCAGAGTGGGTAATGCGCAGCATCCAGCAGGCGCTCACCGACAAAGCCGCACAGGCTGCGGCGCAGGGCGAGACGTTTCAGCCGTCTTTTGATCGCGGCACGGAAGAGCAACTGCGCGAGCTGCTGGGTTCTACCCGCGAGCGCCCGATGGATATCGACGTGCGCAACCTCAAGATCTGGACCACCGAAGACGGCATCTACATCCGCATGACCGACGGCGACATCTGGGGCCAGTACGGCCCCAAAGGCAGCGCGGCATCCTGGATGCCCGAGGCCGGCTAGCGAACAACCTGCGGGCCGTCGGGCAGCATGGCGATGTAGGCTTCGCTGCTCATCGACCCGTCCGGCTCTTTGACGTACAGCAGCGCGTTGCCGTCCTTGCGCCGCACCTGCCAGACCTTGTTGTCGCACCACCCGATGGCTTCCAGGTCGCCGGCTTCGAAGTCGGTGCCGCCGTCGGCGAAGCTGTGCATCATGTCCAGGATCTGCGGCTCCAGCGCCGATGCAGGCGCGTCGTGCAATGCCGCGATGTCGTCAAGGCGCATGCGGTTCATTGCCAGCATGGTCTTGTCGTCCTTGGCGCGGACCGCGTCCCGGAACTTCAGCGCGAAGTCGATGACGGTCTTGGCGTCGGTCGGCTTGGCTTTCTCAAGCACCGCCTTGAACGGGTCCTTGTCGCTGTCGAAGGTGTGCTCCAGCACGTCGCCGGCGGGCAGGCCGAGGTCGCCCTTTTCGCCGGTATCCACCATGTCGCCGGGGCTGACAACCTTGACCGAGGCGGAAAAGCTGGCGTCGGGCTGCTTGTTCGTGAACTTGAACTGCAGCTTGTTGCCCTTGCCGATCAGGAACGGATCGACGGCGTTAGTCCCGGACCAGTTCTGGTCACCGTTGTGCTCGAAGACGGGAAACCCGTTGCACGTGGCGATAAAGTTGCAGCGGTCAGCGTTGACGGTGACCTGGGTGAATGTCGGCATGATCGGCTCCTTTCGTGGCGCGTATCGAACCCCGAACCTCGTGTTACTTCAATCCAAAATCCAAAATCGCTAGCGGCCTGTGTTCTGGAATCCAGGAGCGGGGACAGTCCCGGACTTCCGGGACAGTCCCCGCAGTCTCCTACAAGCCGACTGCGCATCCGTCTTTTCTTGGGTCGCTGCCGCCGATCAGCACGTCGCCCCGTTTCACGATCACCTGCCCGCCGCCCATGTGGATGCGGTCGAACCCCTCTACGCGCTCGAGCAGGTGCCCGCGCTCCATCAACCCCTGAATTGCGACAGTGCTGAAACCGGGCTCGATCATCAGCCGTGCCTGCCGGCCCACCAGTTGCCAGCGCGGATGATCCAGCGCCGCCTGCGGGCTCAACCCTTCCAGTAGATGGGTCAGCACCTGCAGGTGCCCCTGCGGCTGCATGTGCCCGCCCATGACTCCGAAGCAGGCGTGCAGTTCGCCGTCGCGGGTAGTCATGGCGGGGATGATGGTGTGGTAGGGGCGCTTCTTCGGCGCCAGGCAGTTGGGGTGGCCCTCCTCCAGCGTGAACCCGTGCCCTCGGTTCTGCATGGAGACACCGGTGCCGGGCACCACCAACCCAGTCCCGGTGCCCATGTAGCAGCTCTGGATGAAGCTGCACGCGTTGCCTTTGCCGTCAACGACACTGAGGTAGACGGTGTCGTTGCCCTTGGGCCCGAACAGGTGACCCTGAAACGCCTTGCCTACGTTGAGCTCGGCGCGCTTGCGGGCGGCGTACTCCGGCGACAGCAGCTCTGCGAGCGGGATTTCGGCATGCGCGGGATCAGCCACCCAGCGCTGCGCCTCCTGAAACCCGGCGCGCATGCAGGCGATCACGTGCGCGAGGCGCGCGGGCTCTTCCATGGCGGCGAAGTCAAACCCGTCGGCGAGGCTGCATGCGACAACCGCCGCTAGCCCCTGGCCGTTGGGCGGGCACTCGTGGAGGGTCACGCCGCGGTAGTTGGCTGTGATCGGCTCGACCCATTCGCCGGTGTGCGCGGCGAAGTCGTCGGGTGTGATCCACCCGCGGTACTGCTGGATGTGCTTGGCAGCTTTGGCCGCGAACTCTCCCTTGTAGATGAAATCGGGGCCGCCCTCAGCGATGCCGCGCAGCGTTGCGCCCATCTCAGGCAGGCGCATGACTTCGCCAAAGCGCGGCGCGCGCCCGTCCTTAAGCAGCTCAGCGCCGCTGGGTTGCGGCGGGCCGTTGTCCTTGTCGCCGCTCTGCCAATCCGGGTCGCGGCGCAGCTTGGCTTCGCTTTGCTTCCACGATTCAGCGATCCATTCGGTTACGGGAAACCCGGTGGTTGCGGCTTCGATAGCCGGCGCGAGCAGATCCTTGAGCGGCATGCTGCCGTGTCGCTCCAGCAGATCACCCCACCCGCGAACCGCGCCCGGCACGGTGACAGCCGCGCCCGTGAAGCGGGGCATGTCCTGGTACCCGAGTTTGCGCAGGGCCGAGGCATCTGCGGCTGCCGCCGAACGCCCGGAGCCGTTGAGGGCGGAAACCTTGCGCGACTGCGCGTCGAAGTACAGGGCAAAGCAATCGCCGCCGATGCCGTTGGAAATCGGCTCAACAACGCAAAGCATGGCTGCGGCGGCAATTGCGGCGTCGGCCGCGTTGCCGCCCGCGCGCAGAACCTGCAAACCGGTCTGCGCCGCCAACGGCTGGCTTGTGGCAACCATGCCGCGTGTGCTGACGGCGTTGCTGCGCCTCGACTGAAACCCCGGATCAAACGGCGAGGTGGGCATGGTGAGCGGGATTATCCCGATTCACGCCGAAATGGCAGCAACAATCGAAAGAATATCCGCGAAGTGCCCACACAAGGGGTAGGCGGGTCGGCAAAGTCGCACGCTAATTACAGGGTTGTGACGGGCCTTTGGACCGTCTGTTTGTAGTATAGGCAACCTTGAATCACCGGAAGGAGCATACCGTGTCCAGGCAAAAGCGTACGTTTACGTGGGCTGTTTCGGTCCTTGGTGCAATCGGGTTAGTGCTTGCCGCATGCGGCGGGGGCGGGGGTGGAAAAACCCCGGGCGGGAAGCCGGCTACCACGGCAGGCGGAAAGACGTTTGCCGATCTGGATGTGGATTCGAACCGCAACGGCGCCCTGACGGACGACGCGGCAGACGACGACTTCGAGGACCAGTGGAACCAGACCCACGGCGCCGTCTTCTACTTCAACATTGACGACGACAACTCGAACGGCCAGACCGACCACAGCGAATCGGCCAAGACGGCGAAGGACATACTTGACCTGACACCCGTGGTTGCGCGGCATATGTCCGGGTTGCCAGCCGGTGGCTCGGCGAAGATTCTTGTGAATGCCGCCGCTCAGGGCCGCATCCGCATGTACATGTACCAGGCGGCAACCCCGACCCAGATGTCACCAACCGCCGGCGAGTACGACATCCCGTTTGCGATGCTCGGCACCGGCGACGTAATCATGGCGATTGAAGGCAACACCCGCCTCAGCCCAAGCTGGAACGGGCAAGTGACCCTTACCTTTGAGGTTCGGGATTCGGGCGGCACGGTGCAGTCCAGCGATGTCATCCAGCTTCGACAGGCGCCGCCAATCTTCGCGACCAACCTGTGGACCCCAACGCAGGTGCAGGTTGTCGTGGACAACACCGGCGGGTTGAGCAACAACAGCGCGCTCATCGCGGCGCTCACCACCGCAACTACGGCGGCGGGCATTACGCTGGTGCAGGTGCCGGGCGCGCCGTACAACTACGACCGCTGGATCCAGGATTCCCATGAGCCGGGCGTTCACCTGCTGCCCACGAATGGGGCGCCGCGGCGCTCAATCGTGTTCAATTACCAGTGCTATCGCAATCGACAGATTGACACTTGGGTGGTGCCCGGTCTGATCGACCCCGACCAGGGCGTGCTGGCGGACTTCGGTGTAGTCGATACCTCGCTGAGCTATGGCGGCAACATCGAAGTTGTCCCGCCGCACAACAGCCGAGCATGGGGTCGCGCGTTAATCGGTGGCGGTAACGGCAACCTCGTTGGTACCACCACGTCGGCGACCGACTACATGGACAACACAAACCGCCAGTGGTTTGACGCCAACCCGATCATGGGGCCCCACGTGCAGGCTACCACCGAATGGCTGGCGGTCGGCCACATTGACGAATACACCATGTTCATCCCGGCCCCCAACACCGCACGCGGGTACGTGTGCCTGATTGCCTCGCCGATGCGCGCCTGGAACCAACTGTTCGCGATGGATGCCGCTGGCGGCGGCGGCAATGTGGTGTTCCAGGGCCGTACCAGCTTCGGGTGGCAGACGACTGTGGGCGCAATTGTGGGCAACGGGCCGCTGGGCACACTGCAGCAGCAGGTGCAGGCCCGCATTGACCAAGGGCGCAACGAAATCAAGGCCGCCACCGGCTTGACCGACGCCGACTTCATCGAGTTGCCTGTGCTGTTTGAGCACGTGGGTGGCGGATACCTCGCCGCGTACAACCCGGGCGTGGTGAACATGGTCTGCCTGCCGGGCGCCAACGGCACCACCTACCTCATCATACCTGATCCGGAAGGCCCGAACGACGCGGGCGGCGACATCTGGCAACAGGACATCCTGGCCCAGATCAACCCACTGTTCACAGCCGGCAACCCGGTCGACGTGGCCTTTACGGACGTTTTCTACAGCTACCACGACCTGCTGGGCGAAGCGCACTGCGGCACCAACACTATCCGCACCGCGCCGGATGACGACTGGTGGGACAAGTAGGCGCCGGGCCGATCCACGGAAATCAAAGAGGAAGAGAACCATG
>CAZNBU010000188.1:0-6623 GCA_964571035.1 uncultured Planctomycetaceae bacterium
GGTGCCGTTACCACCATAGGAGTCCGAGCTCCCACCGGTGGCGGTCGAAGTCGCGGTCGCATCCCCGCCGTCTGCATTCGTACCAACACCCGCACCGCCAACCGCGGTGGCGTTACCTCCTGAACCGGTGCCCTTTGTTGTTAATCCTGGCGGCACGTATGTAGCGTTGTCGCAATCAGCAAGTGCGGCGCCACCAGTCCTCCCGGACCCGCCCTCCGCGTACGCGTTTACGCCTGAGTTAATCGATGTGAGCCTGGCCGTGGCCGCGCCGCCAGTTGATCCCGCAGCCGCGTTGGTGCAACTTCCTCCGTACGCTTGCGCCTCAGTATTGCCGCCCGTGGTGGACCCGCTGAGCGCGAGCGCCGGGAGGCAACCTATGCCGTCTGCGGTATTGCCGCCGTAGGCGTATGCGGTGCTGGTCGTGCTGGTCGCTGTGGCACCGCCACCAATGCCTGTCCCGGAAGAACTGCCGCCAAAGGCCTCTGCGACCAGACTGGCAGTCGCTGTTGCGGTGCCGCATGTCGCCGAATCCGAGTCGCCGCCCACAGCTAGCGCGGCTTCAGAGGTGCTGGTAGCGGTTGCCGCCCCGCCGGCACCGGAAGCTGAATGCCCACCGTACGCCTCGGTGAAGTCTACGCCACTTGCCGTGGCGCTTCCAGCGTTACTGAGATCGGCCAGACCGCCCAATGCGTAGGCGCCAGCGCCGGTCGAAGTCGCCGTCGCATTCCCGCCAAGGCCGGTGTTTCCGTTTGATGCACCCTCACCACCAAATGCTTCAGCACTTCCGGCACCAGAGGCCACGGCGTTGCCCCCGTTACCGCCGTCCGAGTCACCACCCAATGCGATCGTGCTTCCAGCACCGTTCATCGCGTCCGCATCACCGCCATCGCCGCCGCCCAACGCCGCTCCGCCGCGGGCCTCAGCAGTATTTGCGTAATCCGTCCGAGCGTATCCGCCGTCGCCGCTTCCGTTGGCTCCAGCCTCTCCGCCCTCAGCGTACGCGGTTCCTGTAGCAGACAGGGCATACGCGTCACCGCCGTTGCCGGCATCTGAGTCACCGCCATAGGCTTGGCAGTTCGACCCGTACCTCGCATCTGCTGCCCCACCATCGCCGTTGCTGGACGTCCCTCCGCGTGCGATGTAAGTGGCCGCCGGCGTCGAGGTCCAATGCCATGCGTCCGCGTCGCCCCCGTCGCCACTGCCGGAGGCGTTGCCGCCGGTCGCCTCGCCACCACCGGCTACCTGGATGAACGCGGAACCCGCGTCGCCGTTGACCGAGTTGCCGCCCTGCGCTACGGCGGCATCGCCACTCGCGGGGAAGGTGTAGTGCCCGGCATACCCGTCGCCGCCCGTTCCGGTGCTTGCGGCGGTGTGTCCGCCATAGCCTCCCGAGAACCCGGCCGGATTCCCGGAGACTATCGCGTTGCCCCAACCACCGTTGCTTGACGAACTCAAGGATGGATTGCCGTTGTGCCCAACCGCGTAGGCCGATGAGTCGTCGCCGGTTGAGATCGCGGTGGCAACGCCGCCGTGATTGTCGATGGTGCCGGCTGTCCACCCGGTCACCAAGAGAATCGTGCCAGTCGAGGTCGTCGTCCAAAGGTACTGGCACCAGGTAACTGTCACACCGCTGGTGCTGGTGAAGGTGACTTCGCGGTCGCCACCCGCATAGCTGCAGTTGTAAGGCGACGCTTCGCAGGTGTCGTTCACTGCGCGGGCAGCGACGTCGAAATCGACGCCGCCCTTGGGAATCAAGGCAGGCGGCGTTCCCGTCTGCACCGTGAAGTAGGTTTCGACGATGGTTCGCATTTGCGTAGAACTCGGTTTCGCCGCTACCAATGCGCCTGAAGCAATGGAAAGCAGAACTGCGAGCAACACGACGTAGGTTCTGATCATAGCTCTCTCCTGTTCAGATGGGGTCCGATACAGGTAGATGTCGTGAGATTCTATTTTGGTTGAAGGATTCTACTTTTTTTTTCGCGAGGCTGGAATGGAAGCCTCGCGTCCGTATGGAAAACATTAGCGGTGCGAGTAGTGCAATCACCCGCGCCAGCCACGACGGGCGGCACGCCTTTGGCGTGCTTGTCTGGAGCGCGGATGTCCCGTCCGCTCTTTGTTGTCGCTTCCCGCCCCCGGAAGGGGTCAGGCACTTTTTTGGGCCAACTGCCGCCCAAAAAAGAGCCAGACCCCTGGGGGCCTACCCGTTGGTGGCGGGGTTTGCGCCTCCTTGGCGGGTGGTCAGTTGGGTGTACACGTCGGGTATGCGGTCCGGGCCGGCTTGGCGGGCGGATTCCAGCTCGTGGTGGATTTCGTCCAGCCGGTTCATGTAGTTCTGGATCGCGTCGTCGCGGTGGGCGTTGGCCTTCAATACCGCGTACAGGTCGCGCGGGAAATCGTCCGGGATCTCCCCCACGCCCCGCCGCCAGGCGTGCACCGATTCATACCACGGGCCGGCTGTGGCGTTGATTTTGTCCTGTACCGCGTGGGTGTAGGTCTCCTCGGATTCGTCGTCGATGGCGTCGATGTCTTCCATGAACCGGTGGATCGGGTTGGGCTCAGCGGGCGTGCCGCCGATGCCTTCGGTGGCTGGGGCATACATTGGGCGGCGCTCGCCTTGGATCAGGTCAGTGGGCTCCTTGAAGGGCCGGCCATCCTCGCGATGCAGTGCATCGCTGCGGTTCGATCGCTCCGCGATCCCGGCCGGCCTGACGTGCTGCCCGCGCTGCCCCCTCGCCTCGCCGGCCCACCTTCTGGCGGCTTCCAAGAATGTGTCGTAGTCGGCGCGGTCTTTGTGCAGGCGGTACATCGGGTCGTTGTTGAACGGCGAGCTCTCGCCCAGCGTCTCGTTGGCGTCCTTGGCGACCAGCATCCAGATCTGGCGGCGCAGTTCCATGAGTTGCGTGACCGCCTTGCTGGCTGCAATCGCCTGCGTAGGCGTAACCTGCCAGCGCGCGCGCAGCTCGGATTCCTGCTCGGTATCGGTGACCCGCGCGCGCTTGAGCGCCTCCTTGTTGTAAGCGCGCACGGTGGCCCAAGCCTGCTGAAGCTGGTCTTCAATTTCGTGCTTGCCGTAGAAGGCGTAGATGCGCTCGACCACCAGCTCAACCACTTCGGGCGCGGCGCCGGGCTCCGCGGGGAACTGCAAGGCGCCAGTGGGGCGCGTATCCGCTTCGGTTTTCATGCTCACCTCCGTGCAATCCGGAGCAAGCGTACAACGACACGCGACAAGGATTCGGCGAAGGAGTGTGTCAGAAGCGTTCGGGGCCAAGTGGCATTGGCTTCCAGCCAATGAGTTCCACGCGCCTCCGGCGCGTGGCGGCGGCAGGATGCCGCCGCAACTCATCGCCTGGAAGGCGATGCCACGCCGCCTAAAACAGACCCGCATGTGCCGGCGCGTCCGCGCCTCGAAGACATTGGGCGGGCAAACCCCCAGCTTCTCGTCGTCCTGCGTCGGACTCGGCGCAGGGGGCTAACACTGTACCGGCGCATCCGCGCCGCACTGCCCAACGGCGGCGAATGCCAAACCTAGCCGCGAAGCGGCACCTCACCGGTTAGCCCCCGGCGCAGCGCAGCGCAGCGGAGCCGGGGGGGTGCCAGCAATCCGAAAATGCCCGAAGCCGCACAGCGGCGACTCCCCTCCCCGGAGAGTCGCCGCTTCGCGGCTCGCGTATCGGCCCGCGTTACCCCCGGCTAGCCGTTTCCTCGCAAGCTCGGAAACGCCCGCCGGGGGCTAATCAGTGAGACGCCGCCTGCGGCGGCTGAAACGCAATGCCAACACCGCGTAACACGGACCGGAGTTGTCGATTGGCGAAAGTGTCGCGAATCGACCCGCGCCGTCACCGCCACGGTTCCCTCTCCCGCACTGTGCCGGATCTACACACTTGAGAACCTTGATAGCACTCACGTAAGCCGATACATTTCCGCAGTTTACAAGGAATAACTACTTTTCGTGGTAATTGACTTTCCGCATACGCCCCACGTCCGGGAAATGCACTGAGCCGCACATCGGATCGACCCCTAGACTTCCGGGATTTGCGCGCGCACTCAGCATGGAACTTTTGGCATACGAATTGCACTTGTCTGTTAGTAATGCCTGATGTCTTGGGTAATTCCAGTGTACAACTTGGGCAAATTTGACGGATAAGGAGGGATAATGCTTACGACGCGCCATTTTTGGCTCACCGTATCTGCGTGCGTGATATTAGCGACCGTAGCCGGCATCGCACTAGCAGATGCATCGATGACAGCGGACCACGGAGGCTCCGAAGAAGGGGGAGAGTTCTCTGATGATAACGGCTTCCTAGAGGAGGAGCGCCCCGGCGCACCAGCCACTTGGGCGTCTACCAATGCTTCTTTGACTGCAAACGACCCGAGCGCCACTAAGTCGAAGGAAGGGGGCGCAATCGACAACAAGAAATGGACAGGGGTGATTGGTGAAGCGGTCCAACCGGGGTGGCTTTGGCAACTGGAAGCGGGGATGAGCGTGTCTGTGCTCGGCTTCGAAGGCGGCGCTGTGAATGGAACGTTGGAAGGCGTTGGAACGGCGGTGCTAGCTTACTGGGGAGACGGCGGCCCTTTGTACGCGGCAACTGAGGTAAAGACAACCAACTCCGGTAACCTTGGCGATTACAACATCGACATTGAAGTAGATGACCAGTCCTACACAATCGTCGATGGCGGCCATAGCGTCCAACCAGACTACTCAGGGGGAGGCCCCGGAGGCGGCGGCGATTCAATTTCCATAGATGAACAATTTGCGATCTACGGCACGGGGGTTCAATTCACTTATGAATCCCGCGCCAATTGCTCGGTTCAGCTAGACTTCACCACAGCAGATGGAAACTCTACCGTCCAAGTAGACGTTGAACACTATGTAACCCCGGGCACGTTAGACGAGTGGACCGGGGCGGCTTGGGCATGGGATTTCAATCCAACGAATCCGCACGTGATACGCGGATTTGTGCTTGACCCGCAATGACTAGGCGAACGAACCAGTTGACCCGTCTTGCCGTAGCCAGCCTGCTTATTCTGGCTGGCTTCGGCTTGGGATACGCGCTGCTCGGATCAGACCACCAACAGCGACGCGGGCAGCATGGGCATCGGACATCCGGTCAACGCCCTCGGCCAGTGGTCAACTCCGCGCATGTTGAGTCTGGCAGTGAGCAGATGTTCGAATCGCGCGGAACTTCGACCGCGGGCGAAACAACCAGCACTTCCAGAAAGAAGGAAGCTCCACCCGTTGCGAGGGTTATCTGTGTTGATAGCCAGGGCGAGCCGGTTGGAAACCTCCCGCTGCGCTACTGGGGTGGACAGGCGCTCATTAACGACAGGTTTCGTACCGCGGTGTCTGGATCAGACGGACGTGCCGACCTCCCGATCGACAGGCCTGGAATCGTCTACGTTGAGGCAACCAGCGAAGATTGGGAACTGCGCGGCAGTGTGCCGGTTGACCGCCTCGGCGAAGAGGCCGTGTTAACCGCCAGGCCGTTGCTGACAATCCTTGTCAGCGCGACAGTGACGGACGGGCGACGTTGGAAAGGCGCGTGCCGCGCAAGCATTTCCGACTGGGAACGTTGGAGAGCGACAATCCACTTTGACGAGCGTGACTTCGTGAAGCTGACGGGTGTTCCGGCGGGCGAAGACCTTACGTTCCGCTTCTCCGAACACATGATCGGCGTAGACCTTCAGTCCATCACCGTTCCCGCAGCGCGGATCCGACACTTGGCCCTGATCCCGCTGACACTGGACCACAACCCCGAGAGCGAAAAGGGGTTGATCGAGGTTAACTTCACGAACTACGGCTCACCTGAAGTGACCTACAGGGTACGAATCACCAAGCCCGACTCGTCAGTCTCGTGGGCAAACATGATGGCGCGGCCCGGCGTGGTCCGATCAACGCTTCTTGTTCCGGGCGAGTACGTGGTAGGCATATCAGGAGAGCCCGGTTGGCAGTCCGAACCGATCTTGGTCAAAGCGCGTGAGGTCACCACGGTAACGGTCGAGCCTTACTTGCCGGCAACTGTTTCGGTTCGAGTTGTAGACGAAACCGGAGAGCCAATGCTCGGAGCCGTTTTGTCGACAGACACCAACACCTACATCAGTTTCAGGTTGGTCAAAGAGAAGCGCGGAATCATCGCGACGACTGACTTGGACGGAAACGCTGTACTCGCGGGTCTCCGCCCCGGCGCCCACCAAATGGTTGTTGCCGCTGAGGGATACGAACCTCACGTGTTGGAGGTCGAACTGAGTGATGGAGAGGAAAGAACGCTGCCGAAGGTTCAGCTGATGCCGGCCACGGGACGCATTTCGGTCGTGTTGGAGGGGATGAGGCCAAAGCAGCCTTACACCGTCGCACTGCTTCAGCCATTGGGTGTCGCTGTAGAAATGCGCTTGGATGCGGTGTCAAGCCCGGTCGAGTTCACTGCCTTACCTCTGCGCAAGTACGTGGTCGTTGTAATGGCCGGGCGGGGAGGCTTGGTTGTAAGCAAGAATGTTGAACTGAGTACAGACCACCCCGCGTCCGAGATTACGCTAGTGGTAACTGACCTCGAAGAATCTGCGCCAACTGACTAGAAGCAGTATCGAAAACCTAGAAGTACGGCCCGCTGACTTGCCGATCTCCT
>CAZNBU010000189.1:0-6581 GCA_964571035.1 uncultured Planctomycetaceae bacterium
TGAGCGGATTGGCTGCCACGGGCGACACGTTCGGTGCGCGCCTTGAAACGCTGGTGTTCGTGCCGCCGAGCGGCGGGCAGCTCAGCGGGTTCCCGACGGCTGCTACCACGGCGCTGGTGATCGACACGCCGGTGGTGACCATCTCCAACGCCCCGATCCAGCCGACCCCGGCAACCCACGCCTCCGGCGCGGTCGGTGATCTTCTGGCTGCCGCGTTCCGCATCACCGCGCTCAACGGCCCGGCTGACGTAGCCGGATTCACGCTCACAACAGGCGGCACCGGCGACTGGACCACTGATGTGGACGGCACTGCCGGGGTGCAGGTGTACATGGACAACGGCGACGAGATGTTCGACGCCGCAACCGACAATCTGCTGTTCCTTGGCGCCGGCGGCGCGACGGTGGCTGCAACATTCAGCACCGCGTTTTCGCTGGGTGTGGGCGGTACAGCCGACCTGTGGATCGCCATCGGGTTCTCGCCGACCGCCGGTCTAGGCAACGCAGCAGCGCCGGAGACCTTCAACGTTTCCATCGCGAACGCGGGCGACGTAAACGCGTCGGTGCCGGTCGTGCTCGGGATGACCCCGCCGCTCGGGATCGACGTCGGGGCAATCGAGTTCAGCGTCTCCGCTTTCTCGCCGAGCACCGCCACACCGGCGGGTGGACACGACATCTCGATCACGGGCAGCGGGTTCATGGCGCCGTTCACCGTGACCATCGGCGGCACGCTGTGTGCCGGCACTGCAACGATCACCGGCGGCACGCAGGTGACCGGGCTGCAGATCCCGCCCGGGTTCGGCAAGACTTTGCCGATCGTTGTGCACAGCGGGACACTGCCGCCGCAGACCATCACGCAGACCTTCGACTACATCACACCGAAGGACAACATCAGCAGCGACACCTCAGACCCAAGCTCGTGCGCATCGGGTGTCAGTGCTTCGTGGACGGGTTTGGCAGGCCTGCTGGCGCTGATTGGGGTGGGTGTCACTCGGCGCCGCCGCGCTTAGTTACAGGTTTCGAGACACAGCCCGCCGGTTGGCGGGCTGTGTTCATTCCGGGATCGGTGTGCCATCCAGCTCGGGCAGGTGCTTGATGAAGATGCTGCGCTGGAAGGGCTCGGCGCGTTCTTCGCCGGCTTGCCGCCAGTAGACTCGCACGCTTACCAGCAGTTCCTGCGGCACGTCGTGGTTGCGCTCGTAGCGCACGGTGTACCCGTATCCGCGCTTGAACGGGATCGGCAGCCGCATGCGCCCCGAGGTGTCGGTCTCAAACCAGTCGTCGATGCCGTTGGCGTTGTGGTCTTCGCCGTTGTCGGGAATGCCGTTGCGGTCGTTGTCGGCGTAGTAGATTTCGTAGTTCGCGGCGATGTCGTCGAACAGGCTTGCCGCAAGGTCCGCTGCCGTGGTGTTGTCCACCGCCCGCTTGTGGTTCACCAGCCCGACCGCGAACACCGCGTAGATGCCGACCACGCCGACCAGCATGATGGTCAGCGCCATCAGGATTTCGATCAGGGTAAACCCGCGCCGGACCGCGCGCCCTTGCCGCGCGTGCGTCAACCCGGGGCGACTCATCCGTAATCCGAACAGCGAATTACCAATAACCAACAACCAATAACCAATGGACGCAGCCCGCGCGCCAGCATTGGTTATTGGTGATTGGTTATTGGTCATTTGCTGTTCGTCCCCATCCACACTGAGCCAGTCCGTTCGCGGTGATACGCACCTCATCTCGCCACAGGTAGCTGTATCACTCTACGAAACACTTCCCCGCTCAACACCGTTGAACCCGCAACGTGTGTGGTGGCCTGTGTACCCAGCACGCCTCGCACGCAACTGCTGAAGGTGCGTCCGCTGCGGCCCGCGTAGGCGATCACCTCGCCGTTTACACGCAGGAACCCCGCGCCGCTGCTGGGATCATTGAAGTTGGCAGTATCGTCCACGAACACCGAGGTGTCGCCACGATCAAGCTGCCCGCCCAGCGCCGTCTCGGCGCGCACGGGGTCGTCCATTGCCACAATCAGCGTGACGCGCAGCGCCTTGGGCAGCAGAAACTTTCGCTGCTGCGCGCGCTGCGACAGGCTCCAGTCGTGCACCGGCCCGTTCGGCCCGGCGAACCAGGTCTGCGTCTGCCCCCAGTCGTCCCAGCATTCCACACCGAACGCGACGACGTTGTCCGCCACCAGGTGAAACTGGTCCCACAGCGGGTCGCCGCCGACCGTGGCATCGCGCATCGCTGCTTGCGCCACCAGCTCGCTTTGCCGCGCGTCGCCGCTGCACCATTGCGCCACCGCCGAGATCAGCCCGTTGTAAGGATCCGGCGGCGAGCGCTCGGCGCGGTACAGCCGCACGCCGTTGGCGCTGGGCTCCATCAGGTAGACGACCTCGATGTTGCCGTGCGATGCCCGCATTGCGGCATCAACGTTGCGGCCGGAGAAATCGCGCGTGTAGCCCTGCTCGGGCGAGCCGCGCCCCGCGTCGTACCCGGCTGCGCTGCGCTGCTCCTCACCCCAGGCGCGGGTGAACGCCAGCATCTGGCGGCCGAACGGATCGTGCATCACAAGAAACGCCGAGTCGTCCAGCGACCCGTCAGGGTGAGCGGGCCCCGGCAGCACCTGCGCGAGGTCGTTGGCGATGGTGCGCATCACAGTCTGCGAGGTCGCATAGGCCTCGCCTCGCGCCGCGCCAGTACGCGATATGGTGAGCGCACCGCGCAGGAACCCGATGATGATCACCCCCAGCACCAGCAGGATGCCGATGGAGACCATCAACTCTACGAGGGTGAAGCCTTTTTTTGAGGTTCGGGGTTCGGGGTTCGGGGTTCGGGGTTGAACTGCAGTTAACACCGAACGCCGAACACCGAACACCGAACCCGGGTTCGAAAGCTTCACCCCCTCGCGCCGGGCAGTTGCGATCACCGACGCTCCTCGTGCCTTACGACCCGGGTGATCTGGCGCAGGTCCACCTCGGCGCCGTGGAATTGCAGCGTGGTCTTGTAGTCCTCGCGCTCGAAGGCGCCGCGCTTGAAGTAGAAGTACACGCGCCACTCGATGCGGTCGGCGCGCACGCCATCCAACGTGCCGGGCAGCAGCGTGAAGTCCTGCTCCTGCTCGTACAGCGTCGCGAGGTCGCCCAGCGACCTGGTGTTCGCACCGCCGATCTCGAAATCCCACGCGTACAGCCCGCCCGGCGCGTTGGTCGGCTGGGTGTCCCAGTCCGGCATCGGCTGACCCGCCTCTTTGAAACGCACGACCAGACGCGCACCGATGGCGTCGGCGTGGCGGGCCGGGTCCGCCAGCGGGGCCCACGCGATACGCCAGCGGAAGCGCTTGAACAACCCGTTGCGCACCGTGGTCGCGCCCTGGAAATGCGAAATCTCGGGGCTTACCGCGCCTGGCACTGCACGCGCCGCAGTGCCTGCGCCGGGCTCGTAGGCCGCGTCGCCGTCCAGGCAGAACCCCGGAAACCAGTCAGGGAAACGCACAGGCTGATCGAAGAACAGCGTGCGGTTGTTCCACCCTTGCGGCAGCGTGCCGTATGCCCCGCGGAACAGCCCGTACGGCCATTGCCCGTGGTACAAGCCCGCGGTCGCGGTGCCGGTGCGGATGGTGCGGTTGGGGTTGTTGGGGTCAGCCGTCATGCGCTCGTCGTAGTGCTGGTACCCGATAATCTCGGAGCGCCCTTGCTCATCAAAGCGGATGAACCCGTACGGACGGAACCCGTCCTCGCCCATCTCGGCGACGATGTTGCTCTCGGCTGTTCCGGCCCCGCCCAGCGCGCGGCCGATGCGCAGGCCAGCCATGTTCATGATCACGCTGCCAAACGCGTGCCCCTGGATCGGCGAGCCGAGCACGCCGCGCGTGATGTCGCGCAGCGTGTACCCCTGAACCGTCAGGGCGGTGAACGTGCCCGCCGCCGAGTTCCAGCGCCACAGCGTAACCGGGCGCGTGCCGACGGAGCGGTACGCGATCAGCTCATCGTCGATCTTGATCACGCCGAAGTTCGCCGTCGGGGCCTGGTTGACCACGATCTCGCCCCCTTCGCCCGGCGAGCCCGGGTTCACCGCGTCGTCCCACAACCGGAAGTCACCCTTGGTGTAGGCGCGCAGCTCAAACGAATCGAAGTCGGCGGAGTTGTCGAGCGTGACGTTCGCGCCGTCGGGCGTGCGCGGGTCGGCGCCCGCGAACGTCCAGGTTGTCGGCAGGTCGACCGGCAACTCACCGGTCGGGAACTTGCACAGGTTGGTGCCCGCCTGCGGAAACGGGTTGGCGGGCGTTGTGCTGTTGCCCGGCTGCGGGTTGGGATAGAACGCGATCTGCTGGCCCAGCCCAATGCCTACGTGGTCATACAGCGCGCAGATGTACTCGCCATCGAGGTAGCTGGCGTTGGTCATCGGGTCTGCCTGGAACGTGTTGGGGTTGGTCCCGGTCTGCCGGTGCGGCCGCCGGTACAACCCAAGCTCATCCCAGTAGTCGTGAAGCTTGCGCTGGACACGAATCTGGTGCAGCTCCTTGTTGCTGTTCTTGCCATTGACCAGCGTGATCACGTCCTCAGGCCCGGTCGTCACCGTGGTGCCGAACGTCGGCAGCACGCGCGACCCCGCCGCGTGCGCAGCCACCAGCGTGTCGCAGGCGCCGCGCCACGGCGCCCACGGCGTCGGGTTCAGATTGAGCAAGCGCGCGGCTTGCAATATCTCCCCGTTCAACCCCAGCGGCGTCGGCTGCGGGTTGGTGCCATCCGAGTTGGGCAGCACGTAGTCGTGATCCAGATAGATCAACGCCGGGAACAGGTTGTCGTCCGCCATCTCGATCGTGTTGCCGGATGTGTCGCTGCCCAAGGCGGGATTCCAGACCATGTTGTAGCGGAACCACTCGTTGTCGATCTGCACGACTGAGCGCGGCACGTACCCCTGCGCGTCATCGACAGGGATGCTGACCAGCAGCGCGCAGGTTCCGCGCGCGAAGAAGTTGATCGTATTCAGCTCCGCGCCGTAGTTCGGGTCCGTGGTCGGCAGCGTCGGGCGAATCAGCGCGTTGCCGGGGTTGCCACTGGCGGGATACTCCGGGTACTCGCCCAGGAAGTGCCACCAGTTTGCGGGGTCCTTGCGTACGAAGCGGATCCTGCCCGTCGTGGCGGGCGGCGGGTCGGGGATCCATCCGCGCTCGTATCGCGCGACCACACGCAGCCCCTGTGGCGTGATGCCGTCGTACGCTACGTATTCGCCGCGCAGCCGCTGGCCAACGCCCGGGTAAGGCGCGCCGGGCGGCCCCCAACCGTTGGGGTAGTTCAATGTCTGGCCCTGAGGGATGAAGTAGCCATTGAACGCGGGGCCGTACAGGTACATCACTCCCTGCTGCGGCAACCCCGCGTAGCTGCTGAGCGGCAGCAGTGTCGGGTCGCCGCCGCGCAGGTCGTCGCCGCCGCCGGCGAACCCGGCGTCCGGCCCCAGCTCCTCAGCGCGATAGTATGCGCCGTTGGGCGTGCCGACGCGCGACACGCGGTAGACTGCCTGCTGCGAGATCGACCCCGTCAAGTTGCCCGCGGTGCGCGGCAGGTGCGGCCAGGTCGAGCCTTCGGTTTCGTCCGCCTGCGGGCCCCAGTTGGTGAACCAGCTTCGCAGCGGCGCGGTGTACCCGAAGGCCGTCACCTTGCTGCCACGCGGGTGAAACTTGGCGACGGTGCCGCGCGCGCCGGTGGCGGAGTTCGTCACCAGCGGGTTCGGCGGCCCGCGCCCGACCATGCTTCCGGTCACCGGGTCCATACGAATCAACAGCCGCGACCCGATCTTGCCCTGGTACTCAATGGCTTCGTCGCCGATCGCGACCACGCCGCGATCTGGAAAGGCGTCGATGTCGGCGGCATCGATGTGGATCTCGAACTCGGTCACTGCGCGATTGCGCGGGTCTTCCAGGTCGCGCTCAAGGGTGCTGGTGCGCGAAACCCAAGCGCCGTTGGACTGACGGAAGGTGTGCTGCATCTCCGGCTTTACGCCCGGCGCCGCGCCCGCGCTGTTGTCGCCGTCGATGTTGAGCGCGAGGTGCCCGAGGTTGGTCCCCTTCCAGTGCATGGAAAGGTGGTACCACTCGCGCTCGCGCAGGGTTGTGGCGTCGAGGTCATAGCGCAACTCGGTGAACGCCTCCTCGAGCGTGCGGTCCTTGATGCGCATCACCAGCCCGCCGTTGGGCGGTTGCAGGTTGTACGCGCCGGTGCGCTCGCCCCACCACATCAGGCTCAGGCGGTTGCTGTACTGCTGCTCGGCGACGTCGCAGAGGTAGTGGTTCTTGTCGAGGTCCTTCCAGTGGCGGCGGTACCACAAATGAAAGCTTCCTGCTTCCATGTCACCGCCTTCGTAGGTTGCGCCGCTTTGGGCGGTGACCTGCCGCACGGTGTTGGCGACGTAGAACTTCTCTCGGTGCTGGTTGCTGTCAACGCCGCGCTGCCACGGGTTGAACGGGCGCGGGACTGACCACGGCGCCGCGCGCCACTGCCGGATGTGCCGCTCGTCGTTGAGATAGTGCAGATACGGCAGCTCCAGCATCCCCAATTGGCGCCCATTCAGCGTGCCCTGCCGGTGCAGTTGCAGGA
>CAZNBU010000190.1:0-4623 GCA_964571035.1 uncultured Planctomycetaceae bacterium
TGCGCAGCGAGACGTCGCTCAAGCTTTGTGTGCGTCGCCGGTCGGCGCTTGCGCACTTGAGGCAAATTGGTCGTAAAAAGGCAATAAAAACAGTGACGTAGTGGCTAGAGGAGAAGCCAGAGAAGACGAGGGCATGGAGGGGGTGACAAGTCAGTCAGGGCAGTGCAGCGTAGTGCATTGCAGGGTAGTTCAGCTCATTGAGGCGCAGGGTAGGCGAGCCTAGGCCAGTGCAGGGCAGCCTATTCCAAGGCAGTTGAGTGCAGCCGAAGTGGGATACGTCTCGGGCTCGCGCACCTCGCCTTGCCTCGTGTCGCGTCACGCTGCAGCACCACGCGAGGCAGGGCTTCCTCCCTGGATCCCATCCTTGCCATGAATGAGACGATCACCGCGGAAAGTGCGTTTTTCCTCGTTCCTGGCTTGTAGCCCTCGGGCTTGAATAACCCTGAGTCGTTCTAAAACCTGGGCCGACTCAGGGCTCCCGCATGGGGACATCTGCGATAATCCAAACGCTTTGCAGTAGGCGTTATTCATAAACTGGTAAACAACACTCGATGCTCCCTTTTGCCCCCGGCTCCCGCGTCGTCATCCGCGACGAAGAATGGCTCGTCCGCCGCATCGACCCCGCCACCGATGGCGGCTGGCTCCTCACCTGCGACGGCATTTCCGAGCTCGTGCGCAGCCAATCGGCGCTGTTCCTCACCACGCTCGAAGACGAGATAGCCGTCCTCGACCCCGAGAAAACCGAGCTCGTCCCCGACGACACGCCCGCCTACAACGCCAGCATCCTGTACCTGGAGAGCCTGCGCCGGCGCAACGTCGCCAACGACGACAAGGTGCATCTGGGTCACCGCGGGGTAATGAATCTGGTTCCCTACCAGCTCGACCCGGCGCTGCAGGCCCTGCGTCAGCCGCGCTCGCGCATCCTGATTGCGGATTCGGTCGGCCTTGGCAAAACGCTCGAAGCGGGCGTGCTCGCCACCGAGCTGATTCAACGCGGCCGGGGCAAGCGCATCCTGGTCGTCACGCAAAAGGCCATGCTGACCCAGTTCCAGAAGGAGTGGTGGAGCCGCTTCTCCATCCCGCTGGTGCGCCTGGATTCGGTCGGCCTGGCCCGGGTGCGCAATCGCATCCCCGCGAACCACAACCCCTTCAACTACTTCGACCGCAGCATCATTTCCATCGACACCCTCAAGAGCAATCTCGAGTACCGCAACTACCTCGAGAACGCCTGGTGGGACATCATCGTCATCGACGAATGCCACAACGTCGCGGCCCGCGCCGGCGAGTCCGGGCTTTCGCGCCGTGCCCGGCTGGCCAAGTTGCTGGCGACGCGCTCGGACACCCTGATGCTGCTCTCGGCGACGCCGCACGACGGCTCGGCGCGCAGCTTCGCGTCGCTGATGAGCCTGCTCGACCCCACGGCCATCTCCGACCCCGACGACTACACGCCGGACGACTTCCGCAGCAAGGGCCTGGTCATCCGCCGCTTCAAGAAGGACATCCGCGACCAGGTCAGCGCCGACTTCCAGGAGCGCGTCACCAACTGCCTGCGGGCGCCCGCCAGCGCGCAGGAAGAAGCCGCCTACCGCGCCCTGCTGGAGATTCCCTTCACCCAGGGCGGCCAGCACAAGGCCGGCAAGCAGCAGGAGCTGCAGCGCATCGCGATGCAGAAAGCGCTGTTTTCCAGCCCGGCCGCTGCGCTGGAATCCACGAAGAAGCGTATCGCCCTGCTGCAAGGCAAGAGCAGCTCCACCCTAGAGGAGGCGAGCGAGGTCGAAGCGCTGCGCGATTTGGAAGAGGCGCTCACCCCGCTGGCCACGGATCCAGCGGCCAGCCAGTTCAGCAAATACCAGCGCCTCAAGCAGCACCTGCAGTCGGCCGACTTCGGCTGGGAAGTGAAGAGCGCCGAAGACCGCCTCGTCATCTTCTCCGAGCGCATCGAGACCCTGCGCTGGCTGCGCGAGCACCTCACCGCCGACCTCAAGCTCAAGCCCAACCAGCTCGAAGTGCTGCACGGCCAGATGGCCGACACCGAGCAGCAGGAATTGGTCGAGCGCTTCGGCCGCCTGGACGACCCGCTGCGCATCCTGCTGTGTTCGGACGTCGCCAGCGAGGGTCTCAACCTGCACTATTTCTGCCACCGCCTGGTGCACTTCGATCTGCCTTGGTCGCTGATGGTCTTCCAGCAGCGTAACGGCCGCGTCGACCGCTACGGGCAGAAGCATCAGCCGCACATCGTCTATCTCTTCACCGAGACGGTGAACGAGAAAATCAAGGGCGACCTGCGCATCCTGGAAATCCTCGAAAAGAAGGACGAGCAGGCCAACGTCAACCTGGGCGACCCCTCGGCCTTCCTCAACGTCTTCGACCCGGACAAGGAAGCGGAGAAGGTCGCCGACTTCATGGCCGAAGGCCTCAGCCCCGAGCAGGTCGAAGCCACGATGGACGAGGCAGTCGCTTCCGAGTCTGACAATGACGGCGACTGGCTGATGACCCTCTTCGGCGGCGGCAGCGCCACGGAAGACGCCACCCCCGCACCCGCCGCGGGAAGCAGTCTCGACCACATCGCCGAGCCGGCCTCGCTCTTCGCCAGCGACTTCCACTACGCCAAGACCGCGCTGACGCTGCTCAACCAGGGTCAGACGCTGTGCCAATGGAACGCGGAGGAGGCCGAGCGCCTCATCGCGCTCACTGCACCGCTCGACCTGCAGGACCGCCTGCGCCAGTTGCCGCGCGAGGCCCAAGCCGACAACGACCACTACGCCCTCTGCGCCGACCCCAAGCGCATGGCAGACGCCATCGAAACCGCCCGCCAGGCCCGCGCCGAGCAGGACACCTGGCCCAAGCTGCACTACCTCTGGCCGCAGCACCCCATCGTCGAATGGCTGGGCGACCGGGTGCTCACCCACTTCGGTCGCCACCGCGCACCACTGCTGCAAAGCCACAAGCTCGCGCCGGGCGAGCAGGCCTTCATCCTCATGAGCCTCATCCCCAACCGCAAGGGCCAGCCCATGCTGGTCGAGTGGCAGGTGGCCAGCCGCGTGGGGCAGGGCGCCTTTGGCCTCGAAGCTTTCGACGCCTTCATCGCCCGCGCAGGCCTCAAGGCGGGTGGCTTGCCCAACCGCGGACACACGCCGGAACTCGCCGCCACCACCCAGGCGATGCAGAGCGCCTTGCCGGGCGCGGTGCGCGCGATGCACGCCTACATGCTCAAGCAGCAGGCCGCCTTCTCAGCCGAGCTCGCCAAGCGCCTCGAAGGCACGCTGGCCGACTTGCAGCGCCTGCAGGGCCGACAGATCGAACAGCTCAGCCTCGACCTCGAAAAGCAGCTCGAAACCGTCAAGCGCGGCCGCTTTGAGCAGCGCAGTCGCGACATCCACCGCGTCTTTGACGACTACCGGCGCTGGGTGGAAGACACCCTCACCACCGAGCCGCAGCCCTGGATTCAGGTGCTCGCCGCCGTCTGCAACCCCAGTGCCACCGCTGCCGTTGCCGGAGCCTGACCATGCCCTCAGTTTCCACCACTCTGGACGCCGTTCAAACCTTCGCCGGCATCACCAACGAAAACGAGTTCTACAGCCATCACTACCTGGCCGAGGTCTTCAAGGGCGACATCAAGGCCCGGCTCGATGCCTGGGAAGCCGCGGAGACCGCAGCGCAATCCGCCGAATCAGACGAGGCTGCCCGCGAACCCCTGCGTGCGCCCCACAAACGCCTGCAAGCCTGGGCGCAAAAGTGGTTTGCCCTGCGCAGCCAGGTGCAACGCGCGGGTGAGGCCGCCGAGCGCTGGCGCCTCTTCACCCAGCTCCAGACTGGCCTGCTGCAGGCCCTCGGCCACGCCGCCCCGGGCAAGTTGCCCACCGCGCAAGAGCTCGCCGCCGGCCAGCCGCTACCGTTCTGGCACCTGCAACTGCCGCAGCTCGCCATCGTCCCCGCCTACCAGCCCGGCGCGGAAAACGAAGACCTGCTCGACCACAGCCTGATGAGCCTGCACTACGGCGGCGAGCCGGTGCCGCAAGCCCTGCGCGACGAGACCTGGGCCGACCTGCTCTCCGACGTGGTCTTCGGTGCCGACACCCCGCCGCGTTACGTACTGCTCTGCGGCCTGGACGAATGGCTGCTGCTCGACCGCTACAAGTGGCCCAACAACCGCGCGCTGCGCTTCAACTGGGCCGACATCCTCGACCGCAAGGACGCCGACACCCTCAAGGCCTGCGCGTCGCTCTTGCACCGTGACTGCCTCGCCCCCGGCGAGGGCAACAGCCTGCTCGAGAGCCTGGACGAGAACGCCCACAAGCACGCCTTCGGCGTCAGCGAAGACCTCAAGTACGCCCTGCGCGAAGCCATCGAGCTGCTCGGCAACGAGGCCGCCCGCCGGCTCCGCGAGCAGGCCGCCGACGCCAAGAAGGGCTTTTTCAGCGGCAAGGACCAGCTCGATGCCGGCGACCTCAGCCTGGAATCCCTGCGCCTGGTCTATCGCCTGCTCTTCATGTTCTACATCGAGGCCCGGCCCGAGCTCGGCTACGTGCCCATCGGCAAGAGCGACATCTACCTCAAGGGCTACAGCCTGGAGAGCCTGCGCGACCTCGAGATGCAGCCGCTCACCACGCCGCACGCCCGCGA
>CAZNBU010000190.1:4723-6564 GCA_964571035.1 uncultured Planctomycetaceae bacterium
CGGGTCAGCTACCAGCTGCTCTCCATCAACCAGCTCGGCGCGGTGTATGAGGCGCTGCTGAGCTACCGCGGCTTCTTCGCGTCCGACGACCTCTACGAGGTCAAGCCCGCGCCCAAGAAGGGTAAAGCCACCGCAGCCGAGGATGAGGACACCGACAGCGACGATGAAGGCAACGACGATGCCAACGACAGCGAGTCCGCCGACGACAACACCGGCCGCGGCCGTCGCAAGGGCAGCGGTGCCGCCTCGGACGCCGACAAGCTCGACACCGCGTGGTTCGTACCCGCCAGCCGCCTGAACGAGTACACCGAAGACGAGCGGGTTTACGACGTCACGGACGCCGGCCACCGCAAGCTGCGCATGTACCCCAAGGGCAGCTTCATCTACCGCCTCGCCGGCCGCGACCGCCAGAAGAGCGCAAGCTACTACACCCCGCAGGTGCTCACCCAGTGCCTGGTCAAGTACGCCCTCAAGGAACTGCTCGCCCCGGAAAACGGGCGGGTGAAGCAGGCCGACGACATCCTCACCCTCACCGTGTGCGAACCCGCCATGGGCAGCGCGGCCTTCTTGAACGAGGCGGTCAACCAGCTTTCCGAGGCCTATCTGGAACGCAAACAGCAGGAGCTCGGCCGCCGCATTCCGCACGACCGCTACCCGCAGGAACTGCAAAAGGTGCGCATGTACCTCGCCGACCGCAACGTCTTCGGCGTGGACTTGAACCCGGTGGCGGTGGAACTGGCCGAAGTCTCCCTATGGCTCAACGCCATCTATGGCGAGTTGGACGAGCAGGGCAACCCGGTCACCGACGCCCAGGGCCGGCCGCTGCCCGCCCGTGTGCCCTGGTTCGGCTACCAGCTCTTTGCCGGCAACAGCCTCATCGGCGCCCGTCATCAGGTCTATAACGCCGCCGCGCTCAAGAAGGGCGCCAAGCCCGCCTGGCATGAAGAGCCACCGCGCCGCGTCACCCTGCAGGCACCGCGCAAGCCGGATGAAATCTGGCACTTCCTGCTGCCCGACCCGGGCATGGCCAACTACACCGACAAGGCCGCCAAGGAGCTTTACAAGAACGACTTCGAGCGCCTCAAGAAATGGCGCAAAGACTTCACCCGCCCGCTGGAGCCGCACGAGGTCGCCCGCTTGCAGCAACTCAGCGAGCGTGTGCAGGCGCTGTGGCAGGAGCACACCCAGGCCCTAGCCCGCGACCGCGAGCGTACCGAAGACGCCCTCGACCTCTGGCCGCATGCGGCAGGCACCCAGGCCAACGCTCCCAATGAGGCCATCACCCGCGCCCAGAAAGAAGCCATCCGTCGCGCCGGCCTGTTCAACGAAGACGGCGACTACGCCACCCCCTTCCGCCGCCTCAAGCTGGTGATGGATTACTGGTGCGCCCTGTGGTTCTGGCCCATCACCGGCAGCGCCAAGCTGCCCAGCCGCGAGGAATGGTGGCTGGAGGTCGGCGCCATCCTCGAAGGCAACGTGGTGGACCTTGCCCCCCAGCGTGGGCTGGATTTCATGGAGCCGGCTGAACCCCAGCAGCTCCTGCCGGACATTCAAGACGACCTGTTCGGCGCGGTCCAACCGACCCTCGCCACCCGGCCCGCCGGCGCCAACCTGCACGACAAGTTTGGCCAGCTACGCATCAGCAAGCTGCGGCAGCACTTCCCGCGCATCGAGCAGGTCGAGGCTGTGGCCGCCAACCAGCGCTTCCTGCATTGGGAGTTGTGTTTTGCGGATGTACTGCTGCAGCGCGGCGGTTTCGACCTGATTCTGGGGAACCCGCCCTGGCTCAAGGTGGAGTGGAACGAGGCCGGCATTCTGGGCGAGAAGAACCCGGTGTTCGC
>CAZNBU010000191.1:0-6564 GCA_964571035.1 uncultured Planctomycetaceae bacterium
TTGTCACTGAGGACGGTGCGGTAGACCCGCTGGCTGAAGAGTACCCGGCGGCGCTGACGCAAGCGCTGGCCCCGGCTTCGCGGTGAGCTACCGCTGTCCCCAGATCAGCGTCCGCGTCATCGGAAAATACGTCGGCCGCTTGTCGCCGAGCTCTCGGACCAGCCCGGCGCGGTACTCTTCAAGAAAGCTCCGGAACCGCTCTTCGCCCAAGGCCGTCCGGTACGGATTGAGCAGCGTGGCTGAGAAGAATGTGACCAGCTCATCGACGGACTCCAGCTCGTGTCCGTAGACGCGCGTGACCACCTGCTGCTCGCGGTACCCCAGGGTGAACAGCAGCTCGGAGTACGCGCCGGGCGATAGCACTCGCCGCGCGCCGTGATACAGCACGCCCGTGCCGAAGGCTTCCGCGAGCTTGGCCGCGACGGTGTGCGTGGGGTGCCAATCCGCGCAAGGGACCTGGATTGCCAGCTGTCCACCCTGGCGCAGCCAGCCGGTGATGCGGCGGATCAACGCCGGATGGTCGTCCAACCATTGCAGTGCCGCGTTGGAGTAGACGAGATCGACGGGGCTGTCGGGCTCGTACGTGCTGATGTCGGCTTCCAGGAATTCAAGGCCTGCCGTGGCCCGCGCCGTCGCTTGAGCCAGCATGTTGCGCGAGTAGTCCACGCCGACGGTGCTGAATGCGCCGAGTTGGTCATGCAGTTCGCGTGTGATCTCGCCCGTGCCGCAACCAAGATCGATCACGCGCATGCCCGGCTTCGGTCGGATCAGCGCAATCAGGTCGCGCGCCGGCTGGATGCGCTGGCGCTTGAAGCGCTCGTACAGTTCAGGGTTCCAGGCGTCGGTGCCCATGCAGCCGTTCTAGCACGGGGTCTTGCAGTACGCGAACTGTTGCCGCTATCGCGTCGTATCGGTGGAGCCCTGGGGCGCCGCTTCCGGCTCATCGGCAAGCAGCACGTAGAGCGCAAGCGCAATGGCCAGCAGCGCGCAAAACGCCAGCACGATCCACCCGCTGCGGCGGTTGCGGAATGCCGGTGCGACCTTGCGACTGAAACGACGGCTCAGGCGCCGGATGCGGGCGATGGGCGTGCCGCTTATCGGTGTCGGCGCGTCGTCCAGCGCGCGCAGTTCGGCGGTAGTGGGAGGCGCGGATGGGCGGAGTTCTGCGGACTGGCTGGATGAGCCGTTCTTGGTCATTCGGTACGCCACTGGCAAACAACGACCGCGTGCAAGCGCCCATTCTGTTTCAGGATCGTTGTGATTGCACGGACTATTCCGCGGCGGTGCTGCGATAGAAGGTGTAGATGTACTTCTCTTCGCCGCGCCACAGCACGAATTGCAGCTCGTCCGCGCCGGCGAGGGTGGGGGCGGCTTGCGCCAGGTCCGACGGGCGGCGGATCTCGTGTTCATTCATCAGCACAATGTCGTCGCCAGCCAGCATGCCGTGGGCGGAAAAGATGCTTTCAACTTGAAGGCGCAGGATGCGCGCGCCGATGGGCGCCATGGTCTTGGGGTCGAGCGCCTGGCCGAACACGAAGTCGCGGTCAAGCAGGTCCGGCAGAGTGGTGATCATGACCTGGAAGTCCGCCTGGCGCAGCGCGATCGGCGGCACTTCGATCGGCAGGTCTTCCAGCGCCGTGCCTTCGGGGATGCGGTTCTTCTTGAGGCCCGCATCGTCTTCGGGCTCGTCCGTTTCCTCGACGATCGGGTTTTCCGGTGCGCGAACCTGTCCGACCGGAAGGTTCGGAATCGCATCGGTGTTGCGCGGCGGAATGATCTGCGGGCCTGATGGCGCGCGATCCCAGATCGATGACGGGTCCGCGCCGTCCACCAGGAACGATTGCTGCTCACCGTTGTGGTCAAGCACCACAGCCGAGGAGGTGATGTCCACAACCCGCAACTCCCCGCCGGCAAAGCTGTCGCCAATGCGGAAGACGCCCTGCCGCGGCGGCTGGCCCGGCACGGTGATGGTCACGGAGTTCAGACGGGGATCAGAGCTGTAGACAATGCGTGTGACTTCGAAGACGAACCCGCCGAACTCGCGGGCGTCCAACTTGCGCCCGGTGGGAGTCACCAGCGAGGCGGGGTCCAGCGCGGCAATCCCGCCGGGTGCCGGCGCTTTGGCGGCGCCGCCGATCACGATCACGCCCGTGGCGAACAGGACCACGACCGGGATGGCGACAAGATTCAGCACCACCAAAGTGATCAGCAAGGCCGGAATCAGCCGACTCTTGGCCGGTTGCTGCACCACCTGCACCTGGGGCGCGGGTGGGCTCAGATCGCTCTGTTCAATGAACGCCAACGCTGTCTCCGGACAGGGGATCATACGTGGAACGCCCCAACCCTCAATTGGATGGGGAAAAAACTGACGAAATCACCGACGTTGGCGTGCCACCAGCCAGACCAGCAGCGGGGCGCCCAAACCCGCCGTCAGCACTCCTACCGGCAGCTCGCGGCCGGGCCAGACACTGCGGGCGGCGGTGTCGCAGGCTGCCAGAAAGGCGGCCCCCGCCACGGCCGACATAGGCAGCAACAGCCGGCGGCTGGAACCGACGGTAAGGCGCACGATATGCGGCACGATCAACCCGACGAAGGCGATCGGGCCGCACCACGCTACGCAGGCCGCCACACCAAGCGCGCCGATGCCCAACACCAACGAGCGCACGTAGGCTACGTGGACCCCCTGGCTGTGGGCGCGCTCCTCGCCGCCTACCAGCGCCTGCAACGCGCGGGTCTGGGTCAGCAGCACGAGGATCGTGACCAGCGAAAACGGCAGGATCATGATGACGCCGCGGTACCCCACCTGCGGCAGGTGCCCCAGCGACCACTGGACAGCCGCAAACAGCTGCAACTGGTCGGCGGAGTACTGCAACCCCGCCGAGATCGCCCCCGCAGCAAGCGAGATCGCGACGCCCGCCAGCAGCACGTCATTGACCCGCGCGCGCCCACTGGCTGCCAGTGCGGCAACGAACAGGCTGACGCCAAGCGCACCGATGAATGCGAACACCGCCACCACGGGCAGGCCGCCCGGCATGCCGCCGACGGCTGTGCCAGCCAACACAGCAACGAGCGCGCCCAGCGTCGCGCCGGCTGTGGTGCCGACCGTGCTGGGGGCAGCCAACGGGTTGGCGAAGATGGTCTGGTAGCTCGCGCCGACAATCGAAAGTGTTGCGCCGACCATGCACGCCATGAGCACTCGCGGGACGCGCAGTGACGTGAAGATGAACTCGCCCGCTTCGCCTTGCAGGGAGCCGCCGATCCACGGCGACACCGCCACGATGGCGACGGACAGCACTAACAGCAGGACGGCGCGGCGGTTCATGGCGCTCCTACAGGCAGGAACGCGCGGTGACCGCCGGCTTCAACCACGGCGAATTCGACCGAGAAGAGCTCGCCCAGGCGGGCAGGAAGATCGGAAGACGAAAGCGGCATATCGAAGCGGATCCGGCCGTCGGCGATACCGACCACGCGCACACGCTCCGACTGGCCGAGGCGGGTCAGCAGATTCACGTCGTGCGTGATGCACAGCACGCCGTGGCCGTGTTGCCAGAGCCGGCCGATCAATGAGTACAGGGCGATCTGCTGGCCCGGGTCGAGGTGATTGCCCGGCTCATCGAGGAATAGCAGCGGCGCCTCCTGTGCGAGCAGGGCTGCGACCGCAACACGCTGCTGCTCGCCACCGGAGAGGGTACTGATGATTCGGTCGGCGAACGTTGAAGCACCCGCCTGCTCGAGCGCTCCGCGGGCGGCGCTGATTGCCGCGGCGCGCGTCTCCGCAAACCGGTACCGCGCGCCGCACACGAAGTCGAGCACGGTCACCGGCTCGGTGACCAGCGCCTGTTGCGGCAACCAGGCGGCAAGCGCTGCGCGTTCACGCCCGCTGTACGCGCGCACGGGCCGCCCGCCGAGATGCACCTGCCCGTCGGTTGGCAGCAGCCCCAGGGCGGTGCGAAGCAACGTGGTCTTGCCCGCGCCGTTTGGGCCGAGCAACGCCACGAAATCGCCTTTGGCGACGCGCAGGTTTACGTCGTCCAGCAGCGTTTTGCCGGAGACGCGCACTGATACGTCCTTCAACTCCAGGTCAATGGCCAAGGCGCTCGATCTCCTCTCGCAGCGCGTCGACCAGCCGGAACGTGCGCCGGGCGGCGGGAACCATGTCCTCGCCGTGCAGCAACCCGATCCGGCCTTCGCGCACCGCGCGCAGCGGCGTGATGCGGCGCCAGTCTGCGAGAATCGCGTCGCGCGTGTCGGGCGTGACTTCGCCCGTCACCGCGATCAAGATGATCATGTCCGGATCGAGCTCGATTGCCTTTTCGATGCTCATGTTGGGGACGCCGGTGACGTCGAAGTCGGCTGCGTTGAGTCCTCCTGCGGCGTGCAGCAGGCTACCGTGCATGGAGTTCCGGCGCATGAATGTGATCGTCTGCAACTGGCCCGGCTGGTGCGCCATGGCCAGCAGCACGAGCGGGCCTTCCGCCGGCTCTTTGGCAAGCAGCACGGGTTCCAGCTCGTCCGCCAGGCGGTTTGCCGCCTCTTCGCATCCGGTAAGCCGCCCTAGGCGACGCGTGCCGGCGAGCATCTCCTCGGCAGTCAGCCAGGGGATGAACTCGGCGTGCCCGAGCCCGGACAGCTTTTCATGCGCCGTCGCGACGCTGTCGTCGGCAACGATCAGCGTAGGTTCAAGTCGCGCAATGGCTTCAACATTGGGTGTTCGCGCCGACCCGCAGGATGGCAGGTCGCGCGCCGGGGGTGGAAATTTGCACCAGTCGCTGCGACCGACGACGTACTCGCCGGCGCCGATTTCAAACAGCGTCTCCGTGATCGGCGGCATCACGCTGACAATCCGCATCCGGGTGTCCGGCACATCCGGCGACCGCGGTTGCAGCCATACCGCAAGCCCGATCGCGGTCGCGCCGCAGATCGCTGCCAGCAGAATCACGAGTACCAGTGGGTGCTGCTTCATGCGCGTCGGGGGACGCGCGGATGCGCGCCCCTCGGCCTCCCTCGAGCCATTGGGCAAACCAGTTCTCGCGCGAGGTCTGACTCTCACAGTGGCGGGGCCGCGGGGATTTTCACCCCATTCCCGGCGAGGCGCGCACTCTAGCGCACAATCCAGCCCATGGGAACGGCAAGCCCGTTGAACGGGTGGGCGCGCCACCCGTTAATACAGGTCCCGGACGAGGACGCGTGAAACGACTGCCGCAACCACCAATCTGGCTTCCTGGCGTTCTGCACCTGGCCCACGGGCTGATCGCGGGCGGCGTGGGGTACATGCTGGCGTACGCGGCGACGCTGTGGCACCACTCAGAGCCGTACAGCGCGCGCGCGAACATCGCGATGGTTGCCTCGTTTGCGCTGGCGGCGTTCGAGGTGGCGTTCTTCGTGTACTGGATTGCCCGCCGCCGCCGCATGCGTCGCCTGTGGCGCGAGGCGGCGCAGTTCCTGAAGCATGAGCAGTACGAAGCCGCGCAGGTACGGCTGCTGGAATTGTCCGCCTACACCGAGTACCGCATGGCGCCGCAGCCGGTGCTGTTCGCGCTGGGGGCCGCCACCGAGGGGCTGGGTCACGAGCGCGAGGCGCTGGTGCTGTACCGGCGTTGCGGCGACTTCCCGGCTGCTTTGCGGGCGATTGGCTTGTTGCAGCTTCAGCGCGGGTTGAACGACAGCGCTGCGGACGCCTTTCGCAAGCTTGTGGCCCGGCACCCGCACGACCTGATGGGGACGGTGCTGCTGGCGCTCGCGCTGTTCAGGGGCGGCCACCAGGCGGCTGCGCGCAAGGTGTTGCAGCGTGCGCTTGAGAAGCGGCCGAAATCCGAGATGCTGCGGGTGAATCTCTCGCGCGTTGAAAAAGGCGAAGAGCCTGCGTTTGAGCTAGGCGACCCGGGGTTGCGGGAGGGGTAAGGGCGGTGTATTTATTGCGCCTCCGCGAGGCGCGGATTGAAAACAGGCCCCGTCATCTAATGGTTAGGATACCGCCCTTTCAAGGCGGCGATACGGGTTCGAATCCCGTCGGGGTCACCAACAACTTGGCGTTCGTCACAAGGGCGAGCGCTGACCGCTAAGCGGCGTCTGTCCAAGTGATTGACGCCGCTTATTTTTACCTTGTCTTTATTCAGGGCCGAAGCACAATCCTCGCCCTCGTTCGGCGTCCATAACCAAAGGACGCTGAAATGAACGAAGCAAATTTCCCTATGTGGTTGGCGAACGACCTCGATCATTGGGCACGGCTCGACTTGCCCGCATATCGGCATCGGGACAAGCACCCGATGCACTCGCGAGCAATTCGAGTGCTCACTTGGATCATTGCCCACTACCCGATGGAGCGCTGGAACGACATCAGGCCCAGCATGATTCAAGCCTTCATCCAGGCGCACCCCGACCTTGAGGCTGCTACTCACCACGCTTACGTCAAGGCCATCCGCCGCTGGCTTCGCTGGCACGAGCGCGACGACTTCAACGCGCCGGTCATTTCGTCCCGGCTGCAGGGCATCTGTCCCAAGACGACCACCGACGAACCGTTCGTTGTTGACGAGGGTACTTGGGAGCGCCTGTTGCATCGTGCCC
>CAZNBU010000192.1:0-6506 GCA_964571035.1 uncultured Planctomycetaceae bacterium
CTTCCTGCGCCACGCCGGCTATGCACTACACTGATTCAGAAACTGCTCTAGCGCAACTCTTTCCGTATCACGAGCCGCAGCCCCGACCACACTTCATCGACAGCGCACACCTTGTTGTCCACCAGCCCGGTCGGCAGAGCGACTTCCCGGACAACATCCTCCGTCATGTCGGTAGGAACCTTGCTCGCCCGTTTGGGCCAGCAGATCCAGAGGCCGCATGCGGGTGCCATATTCGCGCGCAGACCGCCCAATTCACGCTCAAACTTCGCGCGCTCCTTGGTGAAGAACAGGATGACGTCGTAAGGCCCAGCAGCAACCTTGCTCGCAAACTTCACACCGGGCACATCGCCCAAAGTAGACCGAAACCCCTTGGGCGCACCAACCAGCAGCACCAAGTGCCCAGCCTTCATCCCGAGCTTCTTCGGCAGAGGAGTACCCGAGTATCCGGCTGATGGCACTGGTGTCAGCTTTCTTCTCTGATGGCCGCGATGTTCGCCGACAAGCGGCGGCAGTCGATGTCGATGCGTTTGGCGATCTTGCCGAGTTCGTCCTTGATGTTCTCTGCGCCGCTGACGATTGAGTCGCACGTCTTGGTCATCTTCTCGAAGCGCTCGATCTGTTTCTCCAGATCGGCGACCGCCACTGTCATCTCCTCCAGGTCGGCGGCTGTTTGCCCGGTTTCTCCTGCGCGACCTCGAACAACCAGTGCCCGCGCCAGGCCGATCGCCGCGTCCAGTACCACATCGGAGGCGGGGTCCTCCTCATCCCACACCGCAATGATGTCGTTTCCGTAGCGGCCCAGCGCCGCCGGGAACTCCGCCTTCATTGCGGGGTTGTCGCGCAAGGTGCTCGCAGCCATCACGAACACGCCGACGTCGGCTTCGCGGTTCTTGCGAGCCTGTTCCAGCTCTTCGAGCGCAACCTTGACCCGGTACGCCTTGTCGCGCTTGCACTCGAACACGATGCGCGCACCAGGCATCGCAGACTCCGCGCCCATGATCTGTATGTGGTCACCGGTCTTGCGTTTCAGCAGCCCCTGCGTCTCGCCGACACTTTGAAACTCATCCTGTAGTGCCTGCACACGTTGCTGCAACGCCTCAGCTGCTCGATGTTCGAAGTCGAACCCGCCCTCGGTGGTGCGGGCCTGCACAAGCTTGATGCCCAACTGGCCGCTGACCGTCTTCTGGAATTCGACCTGCTTCTCTGCCATCTGCGCAAGCTGCTCGTTGAGGCTTTGGTGAAGCCGATTCAACGCGCTGCCGCTGGCATCCAGCGACAGGTCGGAACTGATCTGCGCCCGTGTGTCGCCCAGTGCTTTCGTCAGCACACCAAGCGCTGTCTTGGGGTTGGTCGGGTCGAAGTTGGTTTCGATCTGGCGGATCAGTCGTTTCAGCGCGCTGTCCTCATTGTTGAGGTCAAACTCGCTCAGCACTTTCTTGCTTTGTTGCTCTAGACGCTCCTCCGCCACGCGCGCGATGGTGGCGATCAACCCGTCCTGCTGGTCCGGCGACAGGTACTTCATCAATGGACTGTTCTTGCCGACTGCTTCGGCAAGCTGGCGCGCGAGCGCGCTGTTGTCGCCATCGACGTGCAGCTTCAGCACGCGTGCAAGCTCGCCGTCGTGGCTGGTCAGCGCCTTCACGCGGTCGTGCAACTTTCCGTCGTCGGCGAAGTACTTGGACAGTTCCGATTGAAGGGTGCGATCAAGCTCTCCGGTGTATCGCTCCAGGCGCCGCTCAACTTCAGTCACGAGGCGATCGCCTTCCGATTTCAGCTTCTGGGCATCAACCACGCCGCCGGCTTGACGCAGCGCCAGTACGCCGACGCGCAGTGCAGTCAGCGCGTACGCTTCGCGGTCCGCACCCTCCCGTGTCTGCAACTCCCGCAGTACTTCGGGGTCGGTAACACGCAGGTTCAGGAGCAACCCAAGCTCGGCCTCGGGGTCCTGCGTGCGGCGTAGCGCGGCAGTAGATGATGGCGGGTTGGGCATGCGTGGCTCCTTGTGCGTCTCTTGCCCTTCTAAGCAGGTTGCCCGCCATCCTAGCAACGCCGGCGACAGTTCCGACTTGTGCTTTCGTTCGCCCTGGGTGGGCATACTGTGCGTCTTGGGGGTTGAAAAACTGTGGGAAACTGCGCATTTTTGGCCGTTTCTCACTGGCGTGCTTTTGGCATGATGGTCCATTGGCGGGGGCAACTGCAGTATGGCGCGTAAACGGCTTAGTAAAGAAGACCGGCGGGTGCAGTTGCTGGACGCGGCGGCGCGGTTGTTTGGCCGCTCCAGCTACGGCCAGGTTACAACCGCTGAGCTCGCCAAGTCGGCCGGCGTCACTGAGCCCGTCATCTACCAGCACTTCAAAACCAAGCTTGAGCTTTACGTCGCGCTGTTGCGCCGCGCGCGGGAAGTCACGATTGACCGCTACAACCAGGTGGCGGCGTCTCTGCCCACGCCATTGCTCAAGTTGATCGCCGTCGTGCGAAGCCACGGCAACATCATGGCGGACCACGAGCCCTACTTTCGTTTGCACCTGCGGGGCGTCAGCAACTCCGACATGCCGAAGGTCAAAGCCGTGCTGCGCGAGAACTACCTCGCCTACAACGAGTACTTCGCCAGCCTGATCCGCAAGGCGCAGCAGCAGGGAGAAGTGCACAAAGCAGTCGATCCGGAGCAGTCCGCCTGGTTCATCATGAGCCAGGGAATCCTCATGAATCTATGCAAACAGCTTGGCCTCAACGAATTGGAAGAGGCAGGATATGTTGACAGTCTTCTCGAAGATGCACTTGGACACATTTCGTTGATCGAAGACCCAATCCGCTTGATCCGACAGATGCTAGCCGCTGTTCCGGCTGGCAATACCGAAGAGTGAGGGGACACATGCAGGCAGCTTCGACTTATTCGCGTGCTGATATCGCCGCAGGACATGCGTCCTCCGGTCGCGTTACCGTTTTGCGCTGTCCGTCTGCGGCTGTGCTGGGCGAAGCCGTGCGCGACTGCGTATGGAGCCTTGCAGGCGGCCGCGCCCGCGAGCTTGTGATCCCCGCCGGGCCGTACCGCTACGCCTACGCCGCAGCGCTGCACATCGCGCGGGTTTTCGAAGGCGGCGAAGAGCACGCTGGCGCGAATGACGCCGACTCGGTGCTGAACCGGATCGACATCGCGCAGGCGCTGCGGCCGCTCGTGCGCGCGAACGTTGTGCTGGGCGTGCCGCGGCTGGACGCGCTGGACCCGGAGAGTGTTCACCTGCTGGCGTCGCTGGTGTGGTACGCCGACCTTTGCGCCAAGGCGGGCCTAGACGCGCCGTTCACACTGGTCACCGGCATCACAGAAGAAGCGCCGTCGCCCGCCATGCGCAAGCTGCTGCAACTCAAGAGCGTGCATTGCGCGGACGTCGCGAACGACACACGCGGGCTGCCGCCGCCGCCCACGCAGTCGCAGCGCAAGCTGCTGGCGGTGCTCGGGGCTGCGCCGCACCCGTTGTCGCTGGAGCTGGTGGCGAAATGCGTCGACCGTCCTGCGGAAGCTGCAAAGATTGACCTTGAGCAGCTCGCCACCGCGGGCGTCGTTGACCTTGGCGACCACGTCGGGCAGGGCTCCGCTTTCTCGCAGGTTGCGCCCGATCCTGACGAGCTTGAGTCGGCGCGCCAGACGCTGCTTGAACGTCACGTGTTCAACCTGCCGGATGCGCGCCTCGCGCTCGCCGGTGTCGAGGCGCCGGAGCTAGCCCGCGAACTGGGCCGCCGCGCGCTGGACCGCGGCGAGCCGGAGATCGCCGTCCGCTGCTTCCGCTACGGCGGCCGTATGGCCTCCACGGGCTCGACAAGCCAGGAACTGGCCTACGCGACCGCGTTGGCAGAAATCGGCGCGCACGACGGCGCTGTCGCGATTTTCTGGAGCCTGGAAGACCAGAAATTCACGCCCGACGATGTCTACCAGTTCGGCCTTCTCGCGTCGCGGCTGGCAGAAGCCGGCGTGCTGGATCGCACCAGCGCCGACCAGGCGATGCGCAAGGCTGAGCGCGAGAACCGCGGCGGCAACCTCAACCGCGCCGTGCACATCCGCGTGCTGCGCGCGCAGATGATGCTGCGCCACGATGAGGCGGCACGCGCGCTTACGCTGCTGCGCCGTGTGGTTCGTGAGCAGCTGGACCAGGTCACCGACCGCACGAAGATGGAATACCAGATTGTGCTGGCGCGCGCGTACGCGGCGTCGGGCTCGCGCCGCTTCGCGGAGCGAGCGCTGTTGCAGGCGCGCGACGAGGCACGCGACTCCACGCAGCTCATGGAAATCGAGCGCGCGTTGCTGCAGGTGCTGCCGCACGACGACCTGCTGCGCGACGAGTCCGAGAGGCGCGCGGTCAAGATCGCGGCGGAGCGCCTCGACCAGGGCGGCGCCGAACGCGTGCTGGGAAGCCGCAATCCAGGCTGGCTGCCCGACGTGCTGGCGGAAGTGTTCGAAGGCCAGCACGGCGCGCCACGCAGCAAGCCGCCGCACCCTTCAGAGGGCGGCGCGGCGATGTTCGCCTGGCTGCGCGTGCGCGGCGCGACGCTGGCGGCGCTGTGGGGTGGCGGACACATTCAGGTCTTCCCGGTGGGAGCCACGGCGCGCCCGGGATTGATCGGTTGGCTGCAGACGGCGCTGCAACGCATGGCGGACTACCCGCACGCGACGCTGACGCAGGCGCAGGCAGTGCCGGGCGCGGGCCCGTACGCCGGCGACATGGTGCTTTACGTGCACGAGTGGGGCGACGAAGGGCCGATGATCGTGCTGCTGCGGCGCGAAGACGTCACCGACGTCAACGACCTGCTGGCGGCGCTGGGCTCGCCACGGCCCGAATAGCGCGGCGGGTTGCGGCCAAACACGGGTGGCGCGTCGATTGACGGCGCGGCTGCTCCCAATACACTCGTTCGATTCGTGGCCGGGTGGGTGTTGAGATGGCAGTTCCGATCAGCCAGATGTGGGCCGTAGCCAGCTACGTGCTGAAGCAGCGCGTAGCGCGCAGGCAGCGCTATGCAACGGTTCTGATGCTTGAGCCGCTGCTGAAGTGCAACCTCGCGTGCGCGGGGTGCGGCAAAATCCAGTATCCGCCGCATGTCCTGAAAAAGGAAATGCCGGTCGCCGACGCGCTGCGCGCGGTGGACGAATGCGGCGCGCCGATTGTCAGCATCCCGGGCGGCGAGCCGATGATGTATTCGCACATCGGTGAGCTGGTGCGCGAGCTGGTCAAGCGCAAGAAGTACATCTACCTGTGCACCAACGCGCTGCTGCTCAAGCAACGGATCGAAGAGGGCGTGTTCGAGCCCAGCAAGTACCTCACGTTCAACATCCACATGGACGGCGACCGCGAGGCGCACGACTTTGCGGTGTGCCGCGAAGGCACATACGACAAGGCCGAAGAGGCAATCAAGCTCGCGGTCGGCAAGGGCTACCGCGTCTGCACCAACACCACGCTGTTCAACCACGCGAACGTCGATCGCACGCGCCAGTTCTTCTCGCGCATGATGGAACTGGGCGTTGAGGGGCTGACCGTGAGCCCCGGGTACAGCTACCAGAAGGCGCCCGACCAGCAGAGCTTTCTCAACCGCGAAAAGACCTTCAACCTGTTTCGCGGTCTGCTGAAAGACCCGCTGCCGGAATGGAAGTTCAACCAGTCGCCGCTGTTCATGGAATTCCTCATGGGCAAGCTGCACCTTGAGTGCACGCCGTGGGGCAACCCGTGCTACACGATCTTCGGATGGCAGCGGCCCTGCTACCTGTTGCAGGAGGGCTACGCCCGGACCTTCCAGGAACTCATTGAAGAAACCGACTGGGACAATTACGGCCGCGCCTCCGGCAACCCCAAGTGCCAGAACTGCATGGTGCACTGCGGGTATGAGCCGACGGCGGTCCACCAGACCTTCAACAGCCTGCGCGGGTTCGCGCGCACGGTGGTTGCCCAGTTCAACGGACCCAACAGCCGCACCGGGCGCGACATCGCGCCGCCTGCGGTGGCCAAGGTTGTCGAAACCGGGATCGATCATGCCCCGCCAAGCGGGCTCGATCACGACTTGCAGGAAGTCCTCGATTTCCGCGGAAATGCACTGCTTACGCTCACCGACGGCAGCACTCGCGAAGGGTTTGTCTTCAACATCGCGGACGGCCTGGTCGAGATGTTCCCAGCCGGCGAGCCGGGGGTATGGGTCATCCCGCGGGCCGACATCGCCGCCGCCAAGCCTTCCGGGCGCGATCCAGCCGACGGCAAGAGCTGGGAGGCCTGGGTCAAGAAGTACAACGACAACAAAGCCCGCCGTGAGGCTGGGGAAAAAGTGGCCTCTGTCGGTCTGTTCCCTGACCCGCTCTAACCAAGCCACTTGTGATGAAAGCACCTACGCTCTTGCCACAAGTGGCATGCCACGGCAGATTTGAAGCAATTGGAAGATCGGTGCAATTAAGCCCGCCTGATGCGAGAACTGCCCAAAATCCTGTTTGTCGCAGCCACTGAGTCGGACGGGTTGCAGTTCATCTCGCGCCT
>CAZNBU010000193.1:0-6505 GCA_964571035.1 uncultured Planctomycetaceae bacterium
GAAAGGAAAGCGCCATGGCCGCAAATGAGTTCATCGTGCATCGCGAAGTGCTGATCCACGCGCCCGCCGAAACGATCTTCCGGTTCTTCACCGAGCCGGCGAAGCTCGAAGCGTGGTTCGGGCCGGGCAGCAGGCTGGACGCGAAGGTGGGCGGCGAAGTCAGCATCCGCTTTCCGGACGGGTCGCCGGCGCAGGGCAAGGTCATCGAGATCGACGCGCCGCGCCGCATCGTGTTCACATGGGGCTACCCGCGCGAAGGCAGCCCGATCGCGCCCGGCGCTACCACCATTGAGGTCACGCTGGCTGATAAGCCTGACGGTACGCTGGTGAGTCTCAAGCACAAATTGCCGACGCAGGAATCGGCCGATCAGCACGCCGGCGGATGGACCTACCATATGGCGCGGCTGAACTCGCAAGCGGCGCGGGCCTTCTACAAGGGCCCCGCGGCGGCGGCTGTGGACGCGTGGTTTGCGGCCTGGGCGGCGGATGGCGACGAGCTGCTCAAGCAGCTGCAAGCCGGTGTAGCGGACGATGTGGTGTACCGCGACGATGCGGCGTTTGCGAACTCGCGTGCCGACTTGCAGGACCACATCGCGCGCTGCCACAAGTTCATGCATGGCGTGAAGATGGTGCGCACCGGCCCGGTGTACCAGGTCGCCGACGAAGCGCTGTGCGACGCCGCCATGGAGGCGGGCGGCAAGCAATTCGGCAACGTGCGGCTGGCGTTCCGGTTGAGCAGGGACGGACGGATCAAGCACGCCACGGGGTTCTTCGAATCAGCGATTCCGGGGGTAAGCGACGGCACTGCAATCAGCGACTAGGTGAAACTGGTGCCGGCTGCGCAAGCTGCCGGCGAATTCCAGTCAAGCGGGCCCCTATTTGCACTCACCCGCCCCGGGCTTGCGCCCGGGGCACCAGTTTTCGCGATACCCGCGATGGCTGCTAACATACGCGCATGAGATCGATCTGCGTGTATTGCGGGTCCGGCGCGGGCAATCGCCCGGAGTATGCGGTTGCGGCGCGTGCGTTCGGCGAGTTGCTTGCCAGGCGCGGCATCACGCTGGTGTTCGGCGGCGGGCACGTAGGGCTGATGGGCGCGGTGGCTGACGGCGCGATATCGCACGGCGGGCGCGCAGAAGGGGTGATCCCGCGCGACATGGTGGACCGCGAGTGGGCGCACACCGGCACGCAACTGCACATCGTGGACAGCATGCACGAGCGCAAGGCGCTGATGGAGAAACTGTCCGACGCATTCGTCGCGCTGCCAGGCGGCATCGGCACGCTGGACGAGCTGTTTGAAATCTGGACTTGGTCGCAGCTCGGGTATCACGGCAAGCGCGTGGGGTTACTGGACGTGGCGGGATACTGGCAGCCGCTCATTGCGTTGGCGGATCACCTCGTTGAGCAGGGATTTCTGGGCGCAGACGCGCGTGCGATGCTGATCAGTGACACGGACCCGGAGCGGTTGCTGGATCGCCTGGCGTAGGGGCGATGCTTGCATCGCCCTCGATTCACGCACGCGGCGAGGGCGACCCAAGGGCGCCCCTACACTGCCAACCCGTCGGCCGTCAACCGATACAGCTTGCCCGAAATCGCGTAGGGGCGCGTCTCGGCATCCACTTTCACCTGCGCTGCTACGTCTTTCACCAGCTGCGCGTCGTCGGCGTTCAGCACGATCAGGAAGTCGCGGTTCGGAATGCCCGCCAGCAAGTTCGGTCCCAGCACCTGCGCCAGCTTCTCGTAGAACTGCGGCAGCACCACGCGCGCCGCGTCGTGGCTGTCGTTGGTCGCGATGATCACCGCGCGCGGGTTGCCGTCAGGGCCAGCCAGCGCTTGCAACTCCATCTCTTCGCTGATCGCCAGCAGGTTTTCGCGCGCGTAGAAGAAGATGTCGTCCTCGCTGACCCCTTCCCATTTCTCAAGATCGAGTTGCGTGAGAAAGCGCAGCGTGCGGCCGGTGTCTACCGCCGCGAACAGCTCCAGTTCTTTCTCCACCAGCGGGCGGCGGATGACGTTGACCTTGGTGTCGCGCCCGAACCCCCACGCGCGCACCACCGGGTAGATCAGCCCGCGCACGTCTTCAAAGGCACCAAGGCTTTCCTTCTGCTCGCCCCACAGCCGCTCGAACCACTCGGTCAGCAGCTCACGCACATCCGTGTCCGGGTTCTCGTCCCACGCGTGCAGGTACGAGAAGTAGGCGTTGTCCAGCCGCAGCGTGCTCTTGGGCCCGGTGCTCAGCTCCAGCGGCTTGGCGATCTGCGGCTTGGGCGCCTTGAGCGCCTCGGCGTACACGTCCGCGGCCTGCGCGGTGAAGTCTTCCACGCCGACGGGCGGGTTCTTCGTGACCTCAATGCCGCGAACCAGCTCGTCCACCATCTCGCGCGAAGACTCCGCGGCATCGGGCGAGCCGTTGAACGACACGACAATCCCGACCGGCCCGCGTTGGAGCGTCCACCAGCGCCAGGCCTCGGGCCTGTTCTGCAACTGGCCTTCATAGTCGCCGTAGCGGGCGCGCACGCCGTCGTGTTCGCTGCGCTCGATGTTCTGCATGGAGTCACGGCTTGGCAGCGCGTCGAACAGGTCGATGTGCGCGGCCTCCAGCCTGTGGCGCAGGCAGCTTATGGTGACGGCGCCGTCAATCTCCGCGTGGCGGAAGACCAGCGCTTTGGCCTCTTCATCGCGGGCAAACCCTTGCGGCAGGCGCACGGTGAACAACCGGCTGGGATCGGTGTAGGTGTCGGTCATGCAGGCACACTAAGCCGCCCCGTGTTTCTGGCAACGTGTCAGTTGGAATGCGCGGCGAGCATGCTGCGCACCAGCTCAGCGCGGACGGTGTCGCGCTCGGTGGGCGTCATCAGGCGGCCTTCGCGCTCTTGCAGGTGGCTTGGCTGGCCGAGGATGAACATCTCGTTGACCGTGGGCATCGGCACGTCGGTGATCAGGCCAAGATCAATGCCGAGGCGCAGCATCGACAGGTGACTCATCATCTCCTGCACGTTCAGGCGGCGGGCGTTGCGCAGCACAGCCAGGCTGCGCAGCACGCGGTCTTCGAGAAACGGGCGGTCGTCGGCGTACAGCGTGCCGCGCATCTGGCGCTCGGTTTCGAGGATGCGGGGCACGATTGCCTTGACGCTGTCGAGAATCGACTGCTCGCTGCGGCCCAGCGTGGTCTGGTTGCTGATCTGGTACATGTCGCCGAAGGCGCGTGTGCCCTCGCCGTACAGCCCGCGCACCGCGTGGTTCATGCGCTTGGCGGCTTTGAAGATCTTGTCGATCTGTTCCTTCATCGTGAGCGCGGGCAGGTGCACCATGACACTGATACGCATGCCGGTGCCGACGTTGGTGGGGCAGGCGGTGAGGTAGCCGTAACTCTGCGAGACGGCGTAGGGCAGCACGCGCTCGAGGGCGCGGTCAACCTTGCACAGCGCCTGGTAGGCGCGGTCGGGCTCGAACCCGCTCTTGATCCATTGCAGGCGCAGATGGTCTTCCTCGTTGACCATGATGCTCAGCATTTCGCCGCGCCCGAACGTAACGCCGCGCGGGCCCTCGCCGCTGGCCAGCTCGCGCGAGATCAGGTGGCGCTCGACCAGCACGTCGCGCTGGACTTCCTCCAGCTTGTCGAGGTCGAGCGAGACCACGCTGCGTTGCAGGTGGATCTTCTGGATCGCCTCGTCGCACAGCTTCAGCACATCCGAGCGCTGCTGGTCGGTGGCCTTGAGTGTGAACGGAAACCCCTGGATGTTGCGCGCGAAACGCACGCGCGTGCTGACCACGATGTCGCTGTCGGGCCCGCGGCCTTTCAGCCATTCGCCCAGCATGTGCGGGAAATGCTCGAACGGGGCGTCGCTCACGCCTGCTTCTCCCCGGCGGCTGCGCCTTCGAGGTCGCTGATTTCGTCGCGCAGCTTGGCTGCGAGTTCGTAGTTTTCTTCAGCGACCGCGGCGTCAAGGCGCGACTTCAGCTCGGTCAGTTTGCGGCGCCGCTCCACGATCTGCACCTCGCCGGCGGGCTGGTTGGGCAGGCGGCCCTCGTGGCGGGCCGGCTGTACGTCGTGGATGCGCTCAAACAGCGGGTCGAGGTGATCGGCGAAGATCTCGTAGTCTTTGGGGCACCCGAAGCGCCCGCGGGATTTGAACTCGGAAAGGGTCATCCCGCAATCGGGGCACACGGGCACCGCTTCCGTGCCGCTGACCGCCGCCAGCGCGCCGGAAGCGGCGGGCATTGCCAGTGACTTTTCGTCGGCGCCCAGCAGCGTCTGCACTTCGCGGATGACTTCGTCGGTGGGCGCGAGCGGGCGCGCCATGTCGAACAGGTAGCGCTTGATCAGAGCGAAGCAGTCCGGGCAGACGTTGTACTGCTCCGCGATCGCGTTCTCTTCAACGTCGCAGACACGTACGCGGGCAGGTTTCTTGTTGCAGCACTGGCAGTCCATGGCGGCTCCGCGGGCATTGTACCAACGATTTGACGTTGAACAGTAATCCCGTACGGGAGGTACCGGGCGCAGGCTCTAGTTGCAGTGACCCAAGACCAAGCACCCAAGACCCAACACCTAGAACTTTAGTTGCTCCAGCTTCTCCGCAGCCGCCTTGACCTCCTCCATCGGCGGCACGAACGCGAACCTGACGTGGCCTGCGCCGGGGTTTACGCCGTCGACTTCGTCGCTCAGCCATTCACCGGGCGTGGTGACCACATGGCACTTCTCGATCAGCAGCGTGGCGAAGTCCTCGCCGCTCATGCCTTCCGGCGCCTTCTGCCACAGGTACAGACCCGCGGGGTTCTTGCAGTTCTTGAGTCCCGCCTTGCGCAAGGCGGTGCATATTAAATTGCGCTTGCGCTTGACCATGCGGCGGAGTTTTTCGACGTGTTTCTCGTCGTTCAGCGCGGCGATGGCGGCGTCCTGGATATGGTTGGGGGTGCCGCTGTCGATGTTGGTCTTCACTTTCTTGAACACGTCGATGATGCGCTTGTCGCCCGCCGCCCATCCGACGCGCCAACCGGTCATGACGCTGCGCTTGCTGAGCGAGTGAAACTGCACGACGCCGTCGAACCCGTTGTCGGCGGCGACTTCCAGGGCCGAGTGCGGCGCTTCGGGCGTGAAGTACAGCTCGCTGTAGGCTTCATCGCTGGCGAGGATGATGTCGTGCTGCTGGCAGAACTCGTAGGCGTTCTTCAGGAAGTCCAGCGACGCGACATAGCCAAGCGGGCTTGAGGGCGTGGTGACCCACATGATGCGCGCGCGCTCCAGCACGTCGCCGGGGATTCTGCGCAGGTCGTACTGGCACTTGTTCTTGTGCGTCACCGGCACGAAGTAGGCCTGGCCTTCGGCGAAAAGCGTGCCGCGCTTGTAGGGCGGGTAGCCGGGGCTGGGGCAGATGACGACATCGCCCGGGTTCACGAACGCCTCGGCGAAGTTGAAGATGCCTTCCTTGCTGCCAATGGTGCTGGTGATCTGCGTGCGCGAATCCAGCGAGACGCCGAACCGTCGTTGCAGCCACTCGGCAATCGTCTGCCGGAAGTTCAGCGCGCCGATGTAGCTGGGGTACCCGTCGGTGGCATGCTCGTCGATCGCCTTCTTGGCGGCTTTGCGAATGATGGGCCAGGTGGGGTCCTGGTAGTCGCCCACACCAAAGTCGATGGGCGTGATGCCGCGCTCCTTGAGCTCAGCCACCTTCTCGTCAACAGCGGCAAAGGCGTAGGCACCAATCGAAGCAACGCGGGCGGATGGTTTGATTTCCATAAGGGAACTCCGGAAAGGCGGTTTTGGGTTTTGGGTTACGGGTTCTGGGGAACTACTGGTTGCCCTTCGGGCGGTCAGGACCGTCTCTAAGGGATTTGATCAGCCCGTTCAACAGCTTGCTTGTCCGATGCAGCAGCTTGTTTGCTTCTTCGAGTTTCTCCGCTGGGGCGTACCGCCTTCGCTGGATGAGCTCGACAAAGGTAAGAGTTTCGCTCAGCGACCCTCGCGCGATGTACAGGTGCATCAGGTACATCCTCCGCGAAATGCCGCCGTGCCCTTCTGCTATGTTTGCCGCAATTGAGGTGCAGGCGTCACCGACCTGCGACGCCAGCCAGAACTTGCGGCTTAGGGGCTGACATTCCGTCAATTCGAGAATCTTCTCGGCGGCATCCATCGCAACCTGCCAGGTTACAAGGTCGCGAAAACTCTCGATCTCGTCGCTTTCGGCCATGGACGTTCGATCCGGAACCCCCGTAACCCAAAACCCGTAACCCAAACCCGCCGTTCCAGGTCACCCCAGGCACATCGAGCAATACAACTGAGGGTTGGTGCTGGCTGACTTCTCGTCTACTCGCTTCACCGGTGTGGTGTGTGGGGCGTTCTTTACGAGGTCCGGGTTCTCTTTGCACTCCTGGGCGATCTTGCGCATGACCTCGATGAAGTAGTCGATGCTTTCCTTGCTTTCGGTTTCGGTTGGCTCGACCATCATCGCGCCGTGGCCGCCCGTGTTCTGCGGCAGCGGGAAGTAGATCGTCATCGGGTGGATGC
>CAZNBU010000194.1:0-6483 GCA_964571035.1 uncultured Planctomycetaceae bacterium
GAGGTTACCGTCGGCGGGGCGGCACGGCTGACGCTGGTGGGTGGCTCGCTGGAGCGCGCACTGTTTGAAGTGGCGATCTACCGCGGTGGCAAGCGGCACACCGCGCGCTTCGTGCACAAGCCGGGCGAACAAATCGGCGACTTGGCTTGGGTGCCTGAGTTGAACAGCGCCGCGGATTTCCGGCTTGGACCCACGCTGGTCGGGTTGTCGCTGGGCGAAAGCGACGCGATCGAGACTTCGCGCCTTGCGTTGAAGAGCGCCGCCGGCGAGGCCATGACCGATTTTGGCGGGCGCCCGATCGAGCTCGACTTCGCAATCCCTACCGGCCGCCACGAGGTGCTGCAAGCCGCCATCCGCACCAAAGCCGGCAAGGAAGTAACGCTGCACGAAGGCGCGACGCTTCACGTCGAGTAATCACCCTGGCCGAACTGCTTGACGCGAAGACGCGAAGAGTTCGCGAAGCACGCGAAGAAGGGCAACGGCTTTAGCCACAAAAGCACGAAAGCACCAAATGGACTTTTGTGCCTTCGTGCTTTCGTGGTTCTAAAAGTTGCTTTTCTTCGCGGTCTTCGCCCCCTTCGCTCCTTCGCGTCCGGCAGTTTGCCGAGGGGATCAACCTTCAGACGTACTTTTCGTACAGGCGGCGGGCGTTGTTGCGGTGCCAGTCCAGCTCTTCCATCAATTGTTCGGCTGGTTGATCCGCCTGGTACCCCATGCGGCGCGCGAAGACGTCCAGCGATGCGCCTTTTGGCAGCTCATGACGTGACACGCCATCTAAGATCTGCAGCCGGTTGACCGTCTGCCTCAGAAACGCGTAAGCGCCGGCGATCGCGTCGCGGTCGGGTGCGTCCACCACGCCCTTGGCGTGCAACTCGTCCAGCGCTTCCCATAGGCCCGGTTGCCGCACGTCGTGTTTCATCTGCAAGTGCGCGAGCAGGAACTCGGTGTCCAGTGTCCCGCCGCGCCCGCGCTTGAGGCCGCTGCTGCTGGATTCGGCTTCCAGGCGCTCGCGCATCTCGCGTGTGGCTTGGGCATCCACGGGCGCGCCGTAGACGAAGTTTTCCAGAATGCCGACGGCGCTTGAGCCCGGCGCAAGCACGCGCGCGCGGGTGGCGGCGATGCGCTCCCAGTACCCGGCGTCGGACTTGAGGTACTTGTCGAGCTCTTCCAGAGTCACCGCAAGGCTGCTGGCGCCGCCGCGCGGGCGCAGGCGCAGGTCAACGTCGTACAGCTTGCCGCGCTCGCCGGTTTGCGACAGCAGATCGCGCGCGCGCCGCGCCACGCGGGTGTAGAAGGCCTGCGCGGCTTCGGGTACCGCGGCGGGGTCGTAGGCAAACACCAGGTCGAGGTCGCTGGCGTAATTCATCGCGCCGCTGCCGAGCTTGCCCATGGCGATCACGATCAGCCCGGCGCGGGCGCGCTCGGGATCTGCCTTGGCGTCGCCGCGCGCGAGCTCGGTTTGCAGGGCGTGGCGCACCGCAAACTCGAGCAGCACTTCCGCCAGCACGCTCAGCTCACGCAGCGTTTCGGGCAGCGGCGTGCGGCCGGTGATGTCGAACAGGCCGATGCGCAGCAACTCAACGTCGCGCTGCCAGAACATCGCGTCGCTGAAGTCGGCGGCAAAGGCGACCCGGTCCTCAAGGTCGGCGCGCACCCGCTCGCGGTCCAGTGCCGCGAAGGTCTGTAGGCGGTCGATGAACTCGTCCACCAGCCCCGGGCGTCGCGCCAGGATGTCGGTCAGCCACGCCGAGTGTGCGGCGATGCTGCCGAAAATGGCGAGAGCGCGCGGGTCCTCGGCGATCAGTTCAAACAGCACGGTTTTGGCGCCGAGATTGGCGCTGATGCGTTCGAAGTTGAGCAGTGTGAAGTCCGGCTCGGGCGACGATGCGCAGAAGTCCAGCAGCGCGGGCATCATGCTGGCGAGGTATTTTCTTGCGCGCGGTGCGTACAGCCGGTTCTCCGGCGTCTCCTCGGCAAGCTCGCGGATCGCGCGAAACGCGCCGGAAGCGTCCGCAAAACCGTACGGGTCCAGGATGCGCGCGGCGTGCGCCGGCGTCATCTCCGGGTCCAGCACCAGCTCGCTTTCCGCGGGCGAGCGGTGCGCGTCGAACAGCCCCGCGAACAGTCGCACCATCAGCCCGCGCGTTTTCAGCGTGTGCGCCTGCAACGCGTGCACCAGCCGGCGCGCGGGGTCCATGTGGCGCGCGCCGCGCAGGCCCATGGCGCGGCCGATGCGCGCGAGCTCGCCGGCGTCGGGCGGCAACGCGTGGGTCTGCGCGCCCTCCCACACCTGAAGGCGGTGCTCGACCGAGCGCAGGAAACGGTACGCGTCGGCAAGCTCCAGTGCCTCGTGCGGGTTCAGCACGCCGTGCCGCGCCAGCGCGTCGAGTGCCGCCAGCGTCGCGGGCTTGCGGATGCCTTCGATGCGGCCGCCGTTCATGAGTTGCAGGAACTGCGTCACGAACTCGATGTCGCGGATGCCGCCGAAGCCGGTCTTTACGTCGATGAAGGTCTCATCGCGACGGTCGGTGCGTTCCTCGATCTGTCGCTTGAGCGCCTGGATGCGGTTGATTTCCTCCACGGTGAGGTACTTGCGGAAGATCCACGGTTGCAGGCGCGTGATCAGCTCGTGCCCCAGCGCGAGGTCGCCCGCCGCCGGGCGCGCTTTGATCAGCGCCTGCCGCTCCCACGTGCTGCCGAAACTGAAGTAGTAATCCAGTGTCGATTGCAGCCCGCGCGCCAGCCTGCCGCGCGAGCCCTCCGGCCGCAGGCGCGTGTCTACCCGAAACACGCGCCCGTGCTCGGTGGCGTCATCCAGCAGCGGGATCAGCGTTTCCGCCAGCTTGACCGCGTAGGCTTGCGCGCCGATGCGCTCGGGGCCGCTGCCGTCGTAGAGGAACATCAGGTCGATGTCTGAGGAGTAGTTCAGCTCATTCGCGCCCAGCTTGCCCATCGCGAGCACGCAGAAGCGGAAGTCCACGCCAGGCCGCAGGCTGCGCTTGGCCGCCAGCTCATCGCGGGCGAGCTCGACGGCGACCTGCAATGCCGCGTCGGCAAGCGCGCTGATTTCGGCGCCGGTTTCCTCGACGGGTCTCTGCAACGCGGTCTCGCGGTACAGCACGCGCAGCGCGTACTCGTGGTGCGCCGCGCGCAGGGCCTCGCGCGGGTCGACACCCCGGGCAATGCGCGCGCGGGTATTGTCGGCGACTTCGGCGGCGGTCACCGGTTTGCGCAACTGCTCGTCGCTGGTCTCAAGCAGTTCGCGCCAGGCGTGGTGCAGCACCTGCCGGCCCAGCACGCGCGAATGACCCAGCAGCGTGAACACGCGCCGGAACGCGCGCGGCGACGCGACAGCGGCGCGCACGAATGCACCCACCACTTCGGGGTGCGCGGCGAACATGCGCTCGATGGCGTACACCGACTCGCTGGGGGCGGGCGAGTGCTCGAAGCACTCAGCCAGCAGGCTGGAGAAGGCGTCGGCGAGTTGCGACGGCAGGCGCGCCAGGTCCTCGCTCAACCCTTCGGCGGCTTTCTGCAAGGACTCATCCGCCGACAACGCGAGCTCGGCGGCGCTGTCAGGCTCCGGGATTGGCCAGTCGAACTTGCGGGGATCCAGCGGCTCCACGCCCCAAGTGTGCCGCTGCAACGGCTGTCACGGAAGGGGTGCAATGCAATTGGCTAGCGGATGCGGATGACCAGTTCGGTGCGCGAGTCGTCGTACTGGTCCCTCGTCTCGGCCTGCGTGGGCAGATACCCGGACAACCCGGCGTCGCCATCGTACAGCCTTTTGGCGGGCTCGGCCGCGGCCTTGGGTTGTGCGGCTGCTGCCTCGCGATACCCCTGCTCGGCGGTGAGCCGGGCCAGCGCTTTCATCAGCTCCGGCACGCGGTCGGTGTCCACGGTGACGCGGATGCTTTCGGTCGCGTCGCCTTCGTCCACCAATTGCGCCTTGCCGTACAGCGCCGCGACCCATAGCGCGTCGTTCTGCGCAGCCAGCTTTTCGCGGGAGTGCAGGTCGTACACGCGCACCAGCGCCTCTTCTTTGAGTTTCTCGCGCTCGGGGCCGCCTTTGTCAGCCTCGTCGCGGCGCGCGTTGCCGTCGCCTGTGCCTGGCACACCGCCTCCGAGACCCGTCTTGCTGCCGCGCGCGCGGCCCGCTAGATCGCTCGCGCCGGCCCCGCCGCTGCCGCCCTCAGCCTCTGGCTGCTTGCGGGCGTCGCGCTCTGGCGCAGGCTTTGACCTTGCCTCATCCATCGGCGCGGCCGGCGGTGAGACGCCCGGTTCATTCCCGCGATCGGCGTCCTTTGACCGCTCAAGCTCGTTGCCCGCCATGCGGCGCGCCGCGGGGCGGGACTCGGTGGCTGATTCCTTGCTTTCCTCTGCCGGGCTGCCGGTTGCTGACTTCTTCAGGGGGCCTTGGACCTCGTCCTCGCTATCGAGCGAGTCGTCCTTGCCCATCTTCTCAAGCGTGGGTTCAGCCATCTCCGGCGCCTCGCCGCCCCAGGTGCCGCCCGGTTTTTTGGTCGATGGCGGCAGCGCGTCGCGCGCCACTTCGGGCGGCGGCGCGGGGGATGGATTGATCAGCGCCGGGCCGAACATGATCGCGACCGCGACGATGATGGCGGCGGCGGCTGCATACAGCGGCGTCCACCAGCTGGCGACCGGAAGCTGGTGCACCTTGGCCTGCGGCTTCAACTCGGCCATCACGGTGGAGAGCAACGCCGCGGGCGCCTTCGCCGCCGCGTGGGTGCTGACCAGCAGGCGCGTCTGCTCAAGCTGGCGCACGTACGCCTTGGCGTCGTCGCGCTGCATGAGTTGATCGGCAATGGCGCGCTCAGCCTGCGACAACTCGTTGTCCAGCCAGGCGGACAGCAGCTCATGCTGCTCAGGGGTCAGGGGCGGTTGCGCCATGAATGCACCTTACTTCCGCGCGCGGGGGAGGAAGCCCGCTACGCATAAACTTTAGACGCCGGGCGCGCGCGGCAGGTTCCCGCGATGCCGGGTGCCACAGGCCAATTCAGCGTAACTTGATCAGGACCAATGTGTTAGGCCGAGCCTGCGGATCTGCAGCATCGGCCAGCATGTGCCCGTCGTGGGCGCGCCATTGCATGCGAGACGGCATCCAGGTTTCGAGGCGGGGCGCGTCGGCGGGCGCGTTGTGCAGCATCAGCGCGCGGCGCGAGGCTTCGCGGGCAGCGCGCACCAGGTCAGTGGGGATCAGCATCGCGCCGTAGCTCTGTGAATCCGCCAGCGATTGCAACGAGGCCACCAGCTCCGGCAGCAGCCCGCCGCTGACCAGTACACGCACGGCGTCGCACTGCCCGAAATCGTGGCCGGGGAAGCTGGGGTCGGCGGTGCCGTCCACCAGCTCGGCGCGGCCGTGCATCGACGCGACGGTCAGCAGGTCGGTGTAGACCTGCAGGACGCCGGCATTGCGGTCGCGATTGAAATCTACGAGCACCTCAAGCGGCGCGGAGTCGGCGCCGCGGTCAAGGCTGACCGTGACGGTAGCGGGCGCATCGGCGCGGTAGGTAAGCATCTCGCGCCCCGCGTCGCGCGCGGCGGTTGTCATTGCGGGCTGGCTGGCGACCGCGGGCGGCGCGGGCACCGGTGTTGCAGCCGGGCGCTGCGAAACGCGCGGCATCTCGACATCGGATTCAAACAGCGCGTCGCGGCCCAGCACCACGCCAACCGCGACGGTCAGCGCCGCGGCGGCTGCGATCCAGACGCCGAAGCGCGGGCGGTACATCCGGCCGGCGCACTCGGCGCGCACGGCCCACAACACGCGCTCGTGCAATTCGCGCGGCGCCTGCACGCCGTTGCAATCGCGCACCAGGTCGCACAGCCGGTTGATCTCACTCAGGTATGCGACCGCTTCGTGTGCCGTGGCCGGCGACTGGAGGAGTTCGCGCGCTGCCTCTGAATCCGCGGGCGAGCACTCGCAGTCAACGTAGGCGTGCAGCAGCAGTTGTTGTTCAGTGGAAAGAGGCATTTCTGGGTCTCACGCGGACTACCCCCGCGTCACAAGTAAAGACGCCTGAAACCCGCAAATAGTTCCCACGTGTCGATTATTTTGAGGTTGCAGTTGTCACCGGCTCCCACGCTTCTCCGGGCGGGTTGGCAATCAGGGAATGACAGCGCGCCCTCAACCATTGCGCGGGGCCGTCGCCCGGGTCGAGCGCATCCAGCTCGTCGAGCGCCGCGATGGCGGCTTCAAACTCGGCACCGCGGTAGCGTGTGAGCGCCTTCTCGTACAGCGCGAGCTGCTTGCGCACCGGCTGTGTGCCGGTCTTGAGCAGCGACACCGGCTCGAAGATGCGCACCGGCTCATGCTTGCCGACCACCCGGATCTGGTCGATCTCGCGGAACAGCACCTCGCGGCGCGCGAGCTCGGCGGTGCGTTCGTCCACCAGGATCTCGGTGCCGTACAGCTTGTTGGCGCCTTCCAGGCGAGAGGCGAGGTTCACGCTGTCGCCGATCACG
>CAZNBU010000195.1:0-6478 GCA_964571035.1 uncultured Planctomycetaceae bacterium
CGGTGCTGAACCCGATCATCGGCTACCAAGCCGCCGCCAAGATCGCCAAGGAAACGGTGACCACGGGCAAGACGCCGAAGGAGCTGATCCGCGAGCACAAGATCCTCACGCCCGAGCAGGAGAAGCAGTACTACGACATCGACTATCTAACCAAGCGCTACCCACAGGCGGGGTTTGACGGATAAGGACACGGGCATCTTGCCCCGCGTAGAAAGCACAGCAGAGGAAGTGTTATGAGTGACGTTCCTGACGCGGGATCAACTCGGCAGTCCGTACGAAAGCAGCTTGAGGAACTGGACGCACCCCACCTGGATGACCTTGTTGAAGCATACTTCAAGCGCGGGCCTTCGACACTTGCGCAGGCGGTGTTCCTTCACGCAGCTTGGCGAGAGGTGATACCGCCGAATGACGCCGGCTGGAACGATCTTGAACGCCAGCTGCTTCAAGAAGGATCTGAAGGCAGCGCCGGTGCAGCCCTCACCCGAATGCTGGCGCTTGGGGCAACACGGGAAGACATCTCGAAAGTGGTCCGACACATGCAGCGTGAAACTCTGCTGGGACTGTGCGGTATCATCGACAACACGCCAGGACTGTTTGACGATCCAGTAAACAAGAAACTTCACTGGCACCTGTCGTTGTTTGAAAAGTGCCCTAGCGAGTCTTCTGACCTGGGAGGACTGCACGAGTTGGTCGAAGAGTTCGATCCCGCAAGCGGCGATTGACGACTAGCAACTCGGCGCGGGGTGCACTCCTCACGCCCGCAACGGGTTTCGGGTGCGCAGGTTTTGAAACCGGCTGAAGTCCCGGTCTGCTGTCCATAGCTCGTTTACGCCGTGCGCTATGCACAGCGCCGCCACGCGGGCATCGTGCACGCGCGGGCCCGCCACGCGTGCGCCTTCGATGAGACCGCGCAGGGTTGGCCAGTGCGACTCGCTTTCGTGCAGCAGCACCAGCCCGGGCGCCGAAAGCCAGGCCTCAATCTGCTTGCTAGCCTGCGCGGCGGTGCTGGGCGGGTTGTAAACGCGGGGGTGCGTGGCAATCGCGAAGAACTCGTGTACGCAAGGCCACGGAATCGCCCACGGCTTCGGCCCCGAAGCCAGCTCGCTCACACACGCGTGAGCAGCCTCATTCCATTCCGAGTCGCGCCGATGCGCATACACTAACAGGTTGGTGTCAACGGCGATCATTCGCCGCGGCCTTCGTAGGCGGCTTCGCGAAGCTTCTCCCACCCCGCCTCGCGGAACTCCGGCCGCAACCCATCCCCGTCAACGCGCGCGTCCGGCAATGCGAATGGCTTGTCCTTGCCGTCCTCAAGCCGCTGCAGTTCATGGCGCAGCCCGGCTTCAACCAGAGAGCGCAGGGTAATGCCCAACCGCGCAGCCAGCTTCTTGGCGCGCTTGAACAGGGGTGACGAGATGTCGAGTGTAGTCTTCATACAGGTGCCCATATTATAGAGTATGGGTACCCATATTACAAGGTCGGCGCGGACGTTCGGGGAGCAGAACGTGCCGCGCGATGCGGTCCACTCGGTATGTGTCGTTGCAGCACGCCAGCATGACGAACAACCGCTGAGCGAGTACAATCAAGCGATGCGCACTGGCGAAACCAAGAACAGCCGCAAGTTTGCCGTGGTGAGCCTTGAGGGCGTTGATTCCGACATTGAGTCGATGCCTGAGGCTCCGTTTGGGGCTTTGGTGGTTGCGCCGGACCGTGAGATCCCGTGGAAGGACTTCGGCGAGCTGGCTTCGCGGTTGATCGAAAGCGGTTGCGCGTGGGCCACGTTGCACGCGGGCAAGCTTACGCACAAGCTGCATGACGCCTTCGACAAGGCCATCGTGGACTACCAGCTCAAGCAGGACGCCGACGCCGACATGATGACCAGCGGCGAAAACGAAGACTCGCTGGAGGAAGCCGTCCGCGACGCCGTATGGCACGGCAAACCCACCTACGGCGACGGTTTCAGCGAGCTGCTGATCCTCGTGGTCGGCGAAGACAAGGACAAACTGGCTGAGAAAGCCGAGGCCCTCGCCAAATCGGTAACCGACGAGTAGGCTGCGCGCGCCATGCTCGCCATCAGTTTCAACTTCTCCGAATTCTCCCTGGAAGTCGTCGTCGGCGGTGTGCTGATCGCCCTTGCACGCGTGTTCGACGTCAGCATCGGCGTGCTGCGCTTTGCTGCCATCAGCGCCGGCCGCCGCAAAGCCGCCTGGGCCTTCGCGTTCATGGAATCGCTGATCTGGCTGGTGGTGGTCGCCAGCATTGTCAGCAGCGATATGAACGTGATCCACGCGGTGTTCTACGCACTCGGGTTCGCGTTCGGCACGTTCGTCGGGATGCTGCTCGAAGACGTGTTCGGCAACGGCGAGCAGGTGGTGCGCATCTTCACCCACGAAGGCGACGCCATGGCGCAGCACTTTCGCGATCTCAAGTACCGCGTGACGCAGTTCGAGGGCAAAGGCCTCAACGGGCCGATCCAGTTGCTGTTCATCCACGTCAACCGCAAGAAGGCCGCGAAGGTGCCGATGCGGGCGCGCGAGGTTGATCCCGGTTGCTTCATCGTCGTGGATGACGTGCGCAGCAGCAGCCTGGGGTTCCGCGGCGGGCCACCGGCTGCGGGTGTCCGCAAGTAGCGCCCTCTGTCGCCGGGGGCGCGGCGTCGCTACTCTCCCGCGCCATGAGTTTCGACTTCGCGCTTTCGGATATCACACTTGAGGTCGTGGGCGGCGGCGTCCTGATTGCCTGCGCGCGCGTCTTTGACGTCAGCCTGTCCGTGCTGCGGCAGGCCAGCATCCGCGCCAGCCGCCGCAAGTCGGCTTGGGCGCTTGGTTTCGTTGAGGCGCTGATCTGGGTGTTCGTGGTGTCGGCGGTGGTGCAGAACCTGACCAATCCGGTCTACGCGGTGTTTTATGCGCTCGGGTTCGCCACCGGCACGTTCGTCGGCGTCACCATCGAAGGGGTCATCGCGCGCGGCGAGCAGGTGGTGCGCATCTTCACCCACAGCGGCGACGATATGGCGGCGCTGTTCCGCAAGCGCGGGTACCGGGTGACGCAGTTCGAAGGCAAGGGCCTTAGCGGCCCGATCCAGTTGCTGTTCATCCACGTGCTGCGCAGCAAAGCCGGCGCGATCCCCGCCATCGCGCGCGAGTGCGATCCTGAGTGCTTCCTGGTCGTGGACGACGTGCGCAGCAGCAGCCCCGGGTATCACCCCGGCGGCCGCAAGTAGCTATGCCGCCTGCTTCTTCAGGATCTTGCGCTTCTCGCGACGCCGCTTCAGTGCCGGCCACAGCAGAGAATCGAGCGAGAACCGCCCGCCGCCGGTAAACATAATCACCAGAAAGATCAGCGCGTACAGGATCGCCATCTCCTTGCGCTGGAACGGATCGGGTGCGTGCACGACAAACGCCGCGATCAGCATGGTGAATACCACCGGCGCGGCGGCTGCGCGCGTCAGCAGACCCAGCCCGACGAGCAATGCACAGAAGAACTCGGCACCCACGGTGCCGATCAGCGACATCGGCTTGCCGATGCCGATCGGGTCGGCGAACTTGTCCCACTGGCCGTTCAGCAGCATCTCCAGCTTGCCCCACCCGTGGGACATCATCAGCGCCGCGGCGCCGATGCGCAGCATCAATACGCCAATCGCGCGCAGCAGGCGTTCTGTGAGCTCGTTCATGCGGATCTCCCACCGGCAGAAACAAAAGTCAGGCGCGGTGCATTCCCGCGGGTTTGCGGGCGGCTACGGGTGCGCTTCCTGCTCAGGCTCAGGATCGACGGGCGGGCCGATGATGATCTCGCCGTCCTCGCGCTGCTCGATGCTGATCTCGTGCTGCTTGACCATCTCCAGCAGTGCCAGGAAGTTGCCGATCAGCTCATCGCGCGTGCGGCGCGGGCCTACCAATGCCGAGAAGTCCACCTTGCCGTGCACGCGCAACTGCTCGGCGATCTGCTCCACGTACCAGCGGACGGGCTTCTCGGAAAGGTCGATCAGGTGCGGCTTGGGCGCGGCGATCTCACCGTAAAGCCTGTGGAACACGCGGTACAGGTCCACGACGTTGATGTCTTCGAGGTAGGTGTCGTTGTCGCTGTCGGGCGCGTCGCTGGAGAGCGTGCCACCGGGGCGCCCATGGCGCAGCGCCTGCGTGTCGTAGCGCTCGCTCAGCAGCGCCGCCATGTCGCGGATGCGCTTGTATTCGAGCAACTGCTTTACAAGCCGGGCGCGCTCGTTCTCGGCTTCGGATTGCCCGACGCTGCGCGCGAGCACGAGGTCGCTTTTCAGCTTGAGCAGCGAAGCCGCCATGGTGAGAAACTCGCCGGCGTACTCGAGGTCGATGGTCTCCATCTTCTCGAGCTCGGCGATGTACTGCTCGGCAATCTCCGCGACCGGCAGGTCGTAGATGTCCACCTCCGCCCGGCGGCAAAGGTAAAGCAGCAGGTCCAGCGGACCCGTGTAAACCTGTGTCTGGACGCGAACTTCAGCCACATTACCCCCAGATCAACGGCGGAACTTCACGGAACGGCTCCCACAGCGCTGTGATGGCTGGGTCGATGATGCGGCCGCCCGGCAGAATCCAGAAGACAACGATCAAGATGAAAAACCCGTAGGGCCGAATGCGGTCGAGGATGCTGCGCAGGTTCTCGTTCGCGAAGTAGTAGAGGATGTTGCTGCCATCCAGCGGCGGCACCGGCAGCAGGTTGAACACGCTGTAAACGATCGCGGTCAGGTAGGTCATCATCAGAAGCAGCTTGAGAAGGTGTTGCGCCACGCTGGGATCAGCCGAGTTGATCAGCGGAAACAGCAGGACGTACGCCAGGAACGTACCAATCGCCACGACAAACCCGCCCAGCGGCCCAGCAACCGCGACGATTGCGTGATCGCGCGCGGGGTTGCGGAAGTTCCCGGGGTTGACCGGCACCCACGCCATCCCCAGCGGAAACCCGAGCGTAAGCACGGTCACGGCCGGCATTACGACCGTACTGATGACCGAAAAAGGATTGTTCCACTCGATGTGCCGGAAAGGGTTGACGGTCCGCTTCCCAAGGTAGTACGCCGTCGGATCACCAAGCTTGTATGCCGCCCAGGCGTGGCCGCCCTCGTGGAAGCCCATCTGCAAGAACCACGCGATCATTCCCGCGACCAGGATCAGTCCGGTGCCCGGCTCAAGGCTTACGGCGAGCCAGTTCATGCAGGCCACACTCCTGAGTAGACCTCGCGGGCGGGGCCGGTCTTGTACACGCAGTTGTCTTTCTGGTTCCAGTGCATGTCGAGGTCACCGCCCAGCAGCTTGATCTTCACCTTGCGCCCCGTCAGCCCGTTCAGGTTCGCGGCTACGCAGACCGCGGATGCCCCTGTGCCGCAGGCCAGTGTCTCGCCTGCCCCGCGCTCCCAAGTGCGCTGCTGCAAGACCCTGTCGTTTTCCTTGTATACGAATTCGACGTTGGTGCGGCGCGGAAACAGTTCGTGGTTTTCGATCAGCGGGCCGATCCCGTGCACCAGCTCTTTGCCAGGCGGTTGCGGCAGGAAGATGACGCAGTGCGGGTTGCCCATGCTGACACAGGTGATCCGGAATTCCTGGCCCGCCACCTTCAGCGGCATGCCGATCACCTGCCCTTCCGGCTCGCCGCGCATGGGGATTTCCGCTCGCGTCAGGCGCGGCTCGCCCATGTTGACGCGGATCTTCTTTGCCTTGTGCGCGCCGTTGCTGCTCGTGACCTTGATGTGCAGCACCCCCGCGCCGGTTTCGATCGGGAACTCCTCGTTGCGCTCCAGGTTGCGGTCGTACAGGTACTTGCCGACGCACCGCAAACCGTTGCCGCACATCTCGGACTCACTGCCATCCGAGTTGAACATCTGCATCCGGTGCTTCACGCCCTTCAGCTTGCTGCGACGGATCAGGATCAACCCATCCGAGCCGACGCCGTAGTGCCGGTCACTCACCGCCTGCGCGAGCTTGCTCAGCCCCTTCGGCACGACATTGCGTGCATCGACGTAGACGTAGTCGTTGCCGATGCCTTCCATCTTCACGAACGGTATGCCTTTGGCCATTTCGTCTCCGCAACGCCAACGGCGCCCTGTGCGGCGTTATTCCGGGCGCTTGATCTGCAAGTCATCACGCGGCTCAACCACACCTTCAAACTCGAATGCGCCTTCGCAGCGCACGTTGAGCGTGCCGTGGCCGGTTTCGTCGATGCGACAGTAGCCCTCCAGCACGCGCCACCACTTGGCGCCGGCTTCTGCCAGGGCGCGCTCACTCAACTCAGGCACTGCAAACCGCTTGAGCATGCCCTGCAACACCCTGCCCTGCTCATCCACCTGGAGGTACAGCGTGTTGACGACGGTGTATCCGCCGCGATCCGCGTCGTGATAGTTCAGCAGTTGCAGGCTGCGATGGTCGCCCTTCACCCAGGTCGCGGTGAACTTGCGCCCGTCGTGCTCCTCAACCTTGAGTTGCCACCCTTCGCCCCACTCTTCAAGCCGGAA
>CAZNBU010000196.1:0-6472 GCA_964571035.1 uncultured Planctomycetaceae bacterium
GATTGCCACCAGCGTGATCGCGATTGTGCTGCTGTTCCGGCTGGTGTTTCGCAGCCTTACGCCGATCCTGCTGCCGCTGCTGAGCGTCGGGTTCGGGTTTGTCATGGCGCTGGGCGTGCAGGGTTGGGTCGCGGGCGAAATGAGCGCGATTACCGCCGGTTTCTCGGCTGTGCTGCTCGGCATCGCCGTGGACTACGCGATCCACCTTGTCGCGACCTATGGCAGCGAAGAAGGCGACCGCGAACAGCGTGCGAGGTTGGCGATAGCGCACGTGGGTCGGCCCGCGTTCGTGGCTGCGCTCACGACGGTGGGCGCGATGCTGATGCTCGCGTTCTCACGCTTCGACGGCATGCACCAGCTTGCGGAGATGGCGGTGGCCGGCATCGCGGGCGCGCTGGTGTTCGCGCTGCTGGCTGGGCCGCAGTTGCTGCGGGTAGCCGGCCCGAAGTCGGGGTCAGCTCGTGGCGTGTCGCAGGTGCTCGGCGCGTTGAACGGCATGCGCCGCAAAGTGCGGCTGCCGCTGCTGGTCGTGCTGGGGTTGGTGACGCTCGGGTTGGCGCTGTGCCTGCCGATGGTGGGGTTCGACGGCGATGTGATGAACCTGGATGGCAAGAGCGATGAAACGCGCGCGTCGGAGCAGGTGGTGCAGCAGGCGTTCGGGCAGGAGACGCTGTCGCGCACGCTGGTGGTCAGTTCCGGCGCGACGCTGGAAAGCGCGTTGCGTGAGAACGATTTGAACGCGCGCGCGCTGCACAGCCTGGGCGCAACCTTCGAAGGCGTGTCGTGGGTACTGCCCGCGTCTGAAACCCAGCGCGAGAACATTGAGCGCTGGCGACGCTTCTGGAGCGAGTCGCGCATCGACGCGCTGAATCAGTCGATGGCTAAAGCCAAGGCGATCCATCCGAACACGCAAGCCGAGGTCGCCTTTACGCCCGAGCAGATCGAATCCGGGTTTGGTGAGTTTCTCAGCGATGTTCGCCTGTCCGGCGGCGCGCCGGAAGTGCTTGAGGCTGCCAGCGTACGCAAGAAGCCGCTGTGGGCGCTGCTTTCGAGCTACGTTAACGAGGACGCTGGCCGCTACTACGTCGGCACGACGGCTTCGCTGGAGCCGGCGAAAGCGGATGAGCTGCGCGCGCTGGCGCCGTCAGCCATCGTGCTGAACAAGCGGAACTTTGTGTCGCGCATGGTGCAGTTCATCCAGGACGACCTGCTGCTGGTCGGCGGGATGAGCCTGCTGCTGGTGATCCTCGTTCTCGGGTTCACGTTCGGCAGCCTGCGCAGCGTGCTGATCGCGCTGGTGCCTGTCGTGGGGGGCATGGTCTGGACGCTTGGGTTGATGGGCCTGCTGGGCATACCGTTCAACATCATCAACACGCTGGTAACGGTGTTCATTGCCGGGTTAGGCATCGACTATGGGATCTTCTTTGTGCAGACGTGGCGCGGCGCAAGGGACGCGCAAGACGCCCAGCGACGGCTTCAGCACGCGGGCTCGGGCGTGCTGATTGCCGGCATGACCACGCTGTTCGGGTTCGGCAGTCTCGCGCTGGCGTCGCACCCCGCGCTGTTCAGTGTCGGCATCACGACCGCAATCGGTGTACTATCGGCGCTGGTGCTGACCTTGTTCGTCGTGCCGACGCTGCTGGAGTGGAGACGCAACGCTTGAAGCCACTTCCCTTGATCCTGCTTGCCCTGCTGCTGGGCGCCTGCGCCGATACCGATCCGTACCGTCGCGCCGAGCCTGCGATGACGCGCGACCTCACGCGCGAGGAGGCTGCGCGCACGTTCAATGACCGCTGGCCCATGCAGTTCAAGGCGGTGCAGACCGTAACGCTCGATTTTCGGGTGGAGACGCGCACGCTGGTGGGGTACCTGGTGATCCAGCGCCCGGACAAGTTCCGGCTGCAAGGCATGACCGAGCACGGGCTGAACCTGTTCGACCTGGTGGGGGATGCTCGGGGCGATCACATCGTGTTCGCCGTCGAGGAATTCAACGAAGGCGTGCTCAGCGATGTCGCGCGCGACATTCGCACGGTGTTTCTGCTGGAGGAATCAGCCAGTGCAGACGAGTCCGTGAAGATCGAGCCGGACGACGAAGGCACCTGGGTAAAGTTTCGCGCGCGCCCGCAGCACACCGACGCGTGGCTGGTAGGCGACCCGCCGCTGGTGGACTGGTACGAGCACTACCCGGCCCCGGGTCGCAGCCCGCTGCGTGTGAATCACTATGAGTGGGGCGACGGGCGTGTGCTGCCGGAGATTGTGGTCGTGCGCAACCCCGGACTGCGGCTTGGCGGCGCGCGTTACAAACTGACGATCCGCACGACGCAGCTGGATGTGCGCGACGAGCCGTGGCCGGATTCGGTGTTCAACGTGGACGACGAATGAGCCTTCAGGACGACATTGAGCGGGCGACGCTGGCGTTCGAAACCGACGCGGGTACCGGCGTGGCGCGGTTGCGCTTTGCCGGCGACGAGATCTTTTTCAAGGGCCACTTTCCCGAGGGCCCGGTGTTGCCGGCGGTAGTGCAGGTAGCAGCCGCGGTCCTGTTTGCCGGGAAGCTGCTGGGGCAGGAAGTGCAGCTGGCGGAAGTGACGCGCGCCAAGTTCACCAATCCCACCGGCCCGCAGCGCGAGGTAACGTTGAAGGTCGACGTGGAACCGGCTGAGCAGGGCCGGTACCGCGCCAAGGCGCTGCTGCGCGACGGCGAGCTGGTCGTGGCAGAGCTGAACCTGCGCGTACAGCCTGCTTGAAGTACAAACTACAGTCTCGCGCAGAGATCGCAGAGCGCGCGGAGAAAGGCAACGGCTGCTCTCACACAAAGCCACCAAGCCCGCTCTCCCGGCTGATCTTGGTGACTTCAATGCAACCGTTCAAATGTCTTTTCATGACAGCCAAGGGCGTCCGCCCACCCGCCCGGGCTTCGTGACTTCGTGTGAAATCATTGGCAGTTCTCTGCGCGCTCTGCGATCTCTGCGCGAGGCTGCAGTTATACCGGCGTGCGTGCCGCGACGAAGTCGTACAACTGCTCCATGCGGCGGATGCGGCGGGCGGCGCCTTCTTCTACTTTGAACCCGAAGTTCTTTTCGAGAGCCACCACGAGGTCGATGGCGTCGAGGCTGTCCAGCCCCAGGTCGTCGTAGAGGTCCTTGTCGGGTGCGATGTCGCCGGGCGCGAGTTCGAACTCCCGCGCGATAATCTGGTCCACCTTGGTGCGGATGGATTCCGGTGCCATGCTATATACTGCCGCCCTAAAGCGGTATTTTCGACGGAATCAGCGTGCAATCAAGTGGGCAGAGAACCTTGTCAGAAACCGAACAAACCGGGTATCCGCCCCCCAGCAACCCGATCATGAACGCGATCCGCACGCCCGCGGCCTACACGTTGCTGGCGCTGCAACTGCTGTTCGTGCTGTTTGTGCTGGAGGTGCCGTACTACATCGCCGACCGCTTCTTTGCCCGCAACCGCGGCGACGCCTTCTACCGCGCCCAGCGTGCGGTGGCGCGCTGGTTTTTCCGGCTGTACCCGTTCGGTGTCCAGCGACGCATCAACGCTCGTGCGCGGTCGTTTCCGAACCCGTGCGTGATCGTCTGCAATCACCAGAGCATGCTCGACATCCTGATGGCGATGACCCTGCCCGTAAACGCGCGCTGGTTCCTTAAGCCCTGGACGCTGCGCATCCCGCTGATGGGGGAGCTGAACAAGCTGGCGCGGCACATCCGCGTTGAAGAAGAAGCGGGCGATCCTGAAAAGCCGCAGGGGTTTGACGCGGCACTCGACTGGCTGAGCAAGGACGTGAGCATCCTGATGTTCCCCGAAGGCTCGCGCAGCCCTGACGGCAACCTGCGCCGATTCAAGAACGGGGCCTTCCTGCTGGCGATCGAAGCCGGCGTGCCGATCGTGCCCGTCGTTCTGGAAGGCACCGGGGCGTGCGTACGCAAGGGCAGCCCGGTGGTGCATCACCCCGACGTGGTGATGAAGGTTCTCGATCCCGTAGAAACCAACGGGATGACGGCCACTGACGCCGCAGCCCTGAAAACGCGCGTGCACGACCAGATGGCGGGCGAAGTTGCCGCTCTGCGCGTAGCCGAGCGCAAACCGGGCGCGCCGCTGATTCACGGATGGGTGGCGCGTTTGGGCATGTTCGCCGCGGCGCTGGTAATCGCAGCCGTGACCGCCCTGTCGATCTACGTCAGCAACTGGTGCATCGCGCAACCACCCGCATACGACGGCGACCGCAAGCTTGCAAAATCCGAGATCCGCGAGACCACGTTTGACGAGCGCGTCGTCAAGCGGCTTGACCAGAACTGGCGGCGCCGGCGCAGCGGCATCAACGAGCTGGCGCTGAGCGGCAACCCGTGGGAACGCGGGTACGCCAACGCGACTCTGACCCCCGACCTGCTGCAGGCGCAGGAGCAGCACCTGCTGCGCACCGCGCGCGAGTTCCTGCCGGGCGATGCTTCGTTCTGGCTGGTCAAGCAGGTGATCGCCGTCAACAACCGCAACCTGCCGCAGCACGTCAGCGAGCGCGAGCAATTAGAGGTGCTGGGCCTTGTTGAGGGCAGCACCGACCAGTACCCCGACTCGGGCGTGCCGCTGTACCACCGCGTGTTGAACTATCACGCCGCGCACGACATCAGCCACATGCTGATCGACAACCCGCTGGTAACGCAGGCTGAGCTGGTGGGGTGCAGCGGGTTCGCCGCGTGGGGGGAGTACACCGAAAACGGCGACCTGTGGGTCGCGCGCAACTTCGACTGGGAAGCGGGCGAGATCTTTGACCGCGAGAAGTGCGTGCTGTACGTCTGGCCCGACGATGGCATCCCGTACGTGCATGTCGCATGGGCCGGCATGGCGGGTGCCGTCACCGGCATGAACGCAGCCGGCATCAGCGTGCACATCAACGCCGCGCGAACCGACGAGACGCGCTTCGGCGAAGTCGGCACGCCCGTCAGCATGCTGGTCAAGCGGGTGCTTGAGCAGGCGCGCACGATTGAGCAGGCGCACGAGATCATCCGCGACGCCAAGGTGTTTGTCAGCGATTCCTACCTCGTTGCCAGCCGCGACGAGAAGCGCGCCGTGGTGATCGAAAAGTCGCCGCTGCACTGCGCACTGCGCGAGCCGGTGAAGCAAGGCGTGATCCTGCAGACCAACCACTTTCTCGGCGAAGCGTGGAAGGACGACCCCGTCCACACCGAGCAAATGCAGCAGGCGACCACGCTCTACCGCTGGCAGCGGCTTGAAGAGTTGACCGATATAGTGCGCGGCAAGATCAACGCGCGCGAATGCCTGCTGATCCTGCGCGACAAGAAGGGCCGCGGCGGCAAAGATATCGGGTATGGCAACCGCAACGCCATCGACGCGGGCATCTGCGCGCATAGCGTGATCATGAACCTCACGCGCGGGGAGATGTGGGTCTGCGCCGGCCCCAACACCTACGGCGAGTACGTGTATGTGCCGGCGGCCAACGCGGCGGAGGCGGCCTCGTGGTACGCGCTGGCCACGATGCAGCTCATGAGCGGCGACGTCCCGGCGTATCGCCAGACCTGCCGCGGCATGATGGCGCGCTTCGGCGACACGCACGACGCCGGCATCGCGGGCCGCCTGGCGCTCACCTGCTCACTGGCCGGCGGGGCAGTCGATGACCTGAGCGCGCTGCTGCGGCTCGCGGCCCGCGCCCCCGTCGATGGTGATCTGTTCGCCCATGTCAGAGGGGTTCTCGAATATCGCGCCGGCAATCATGTCAGGACCATTGAACTTCTGCATCCCCAGGCCGATCGCCTCAAACCCGGCGATCTGATCGCTTTTGCGGCCGCGGCCATGGCCCAGCAGCAGCTCGGTCATGCCGCGGAAGCGGCCGCCGCGCTGGCCAGCGCTCGCGAGATCAACCGGAAAATCGGCGCAGACCCCGCCAAAGGCCAGGCGCTGCCCTACGAATCGACTGTCCACCTGGTCCAGGCCCGAATCCTGCTCCGCGAAGCGGAGCAAATGATCCACCCCCCAGCGACGGTGCCCGCCAGCCAGATGACCCGGCATCGCGCCCGGCCGTAGATTCCCTCCGCCCAGCCTCACATTTTTCGACAGCTCCCCGCCCATTTGTCGCATGGATGACAGGACGGGCCTGACCGGCTGGCGGGCCGGCATCGCACCAGGAGCAGCTCATGTCGTACCCACCGAATGGCTCTCGGCGCTGCCTGCCCCCCGAAGGGGGCGGCGGAGCTCCGCAGGAGCCGCCCGAACGGGCGGCGACACGTCGCGGCATGCCATGTTGTTCGTTCGACGCCGCCACGCGCTCCTCAAGACACATCCGAGGGCGTGTCCGTGCCCGCCGCGGCGATCACCATCGTGGAGTACTTGAACGAAGACGACGAATCGAGTTCAGGGATGAATCGCTGCGGTCTCGCGTTTACGAGGCCGTGGTGACGGCTTGTACGCTGAATCAAGCGTCTGGTAAAGGAGATTTCCAATGAATCGTTTT
>CAZNBU010000197.1:0-6467 GCA_964571035.1 uncultured Planctomycetaceae bacterium
AACTGTCCGTCAACCCGTCCAGCGACTGGCTTGCCAGCGACGTGGTCTCGAGAATGCGCACGTCGAACAGCGTCAGCCCTGCCAGCAGGCTGCCGCAGCGGATGTTGGTGAGGCGCTTGTCTTCCTGCCCGTCGATGCCGCGCAGCACGCGCTCGACGAGGTCCGCCGCGAGCTCCGCCGCGCGCACGCCACACAGCACCGGGCGCTTGGTGAACTGGCCGACCGCAATTGCGATGTACAGCGCGTGTGCGATGTCGACACTGTATTCGCGAATCACTTCGTCGCGCATGCGCTGCAAGGCTTCGGGCACCATGGCCTGCACGCGCGGCATGAAGCGCTCGTTGAACTTGCTGATGGTGATGCCCTCGTCGCTGCGCGCCGCGTGGCGCACCAGCACCGGGATCAGCTCTTCGATTGTCTTGGGCTCTTTCTTGACGCGCGGGGCTTCGACGGTGACCGGCTCGGGGTTAGTCGTGTTGCGCGATGGCGCGTCACCTGGCGGCGCGGACGGCCGACGGCGCTGCCCGCGGGTGCCCGGTGTCGAAAGCGGCCCGGGGCGCATCGGCCCGCCGCCCGGCGCATTGCGCGGACGCAGCGGCTGGCGCCGGTTGGGTTGGTGGTTGGGGGTGCCTGCCATGTCTCTTTCGATTTCAGATTTCGGACTTTCGATTTTGGATTGGCCGGGCTGCCCGAGTCGCATGCGTAGCCACGTCAATTGCACTCAATCCAAAATCGAAAATCTAAAATCCAAAATCGCCCTCATCCTTGCTCGTAAGCCAGTGTCGCTATCGTCACCGGCTCGGCGATGCCTTTGACCTCGATCTGCGCCTTGGTCCGGAACTTGATCGGGATCGCGATCCGCGCCGGGTTCTCCTTGGCGTACTTGCTGATCTCCTGCACCGTGCCCAGCGAAGCCAGCACCTCGCTGCCGGCTGCGAAGCTGCACAGTCTCGCAGCCAGGTTCACGTGATGTCCCAGCGCGGTGTACTGGTTGGCCTTCTGGTTGCCGAACATGCCCAGCAGCATTTCGCCGGTATTGATGCCGACGCCCAGCGTGAGAATTTCCGGGTGCGCCTTGAGCAGTTCTTCGGGCAGCAGCTTCTGCTCGATCCAGCGGCGGCGCGTGCGCTGCATCGCCTGTTGCAGGTCCACCGCGACCTTGACGGCATTGTACGCGTGGCCGGGGTTGGGCAGCGGCGCGCCGAACAGGGCCATTACCTGGTCGCCGACGAACTTGTCCAACGTGGCGTCGTTGGCTTCCAGCGCGTGCATGCTGAGGTCGAAGAATTCATTGAACACGGTCTGCACCGTCGGTGCTTCCACGGCTTCACAGAACGTCGTGAAGCTGCGCAGGTCCGCGAACAGCACCGACATCGTGCGCTTGTGGGACAGAAACGGGTCTTCCGTGGTGTCCAGCAGCCGCTCCACAATGCGCGGGCTGACAAGCCGTTCAAAGAACTGGCGCGTGGTGCGCAGGCGGCTTATATCTTCGACGGTGACAGTCCCCTGGTGCGCGGACCACAGGGCCTTGAATTGAAAGAACTCGGCGCGGCCGTTGCCCGTGGCTGGGCGCTCAGCTTCGAACATCTCCTCGCCGCCGGATTCGAGCGCGTCCTGCAACAGCGTCTGGAAGACACCGGGCGCCCATTCGATGTGGTCGAGGTTTTCGAGGTTGGGGCGCTCGTTGGCGAGGTCCTTGCTGACGTTCAGAAACTCCGCCATGCGCGTGTTCATGCGTATGACGCGCCACTTTGAATCAACAATCAGGTTCGCGACGGTAAGCCCGGCGATGGTGGCCTGCTGTGTCGGTGCGCGCGTGCCACCGATGCTGGTGAGGTTGCCCAGCGTCATCAGGCCCTGCCTGGAGCCGCCGGAAAGCAGCATCAACTTGCGGCGAAGCTGGTCGTTTTCGCCTTGCAGCAGCTCAAGCCGCTCGTTCAGGGATTTCACATCTGCCGACTTGCCAAGCATCGCCGCGCCACCCCACAAACGACTACCGCCCGGATCGCACATCGCAACCCGAGCCATTTTCGAACACGCCGCCTTCGCATTCATACTGACTTAGTGAGCGAAGACACGCAACGGTCGCGGCGCTACTCGACCGCCACGGGCTCGTTGTCGGCGGGTTTGGGTTGGTTCGACTTCTGCCTGGGCGGGTGGGTCTTTGGGGCGGGTGTTGCGTTTGCCGGGGCGGTCTTGATGTCCGGCGGGGTGGTCAGGTCGTCCTGCTGCGGCGTGTCGTCAACCGGCTTGGCCAGAAAGAACGCGGGCACGACGATGAGCGCCAGCAGCACCACCATCATGATCATTGTGGCGGGTTTGAGTTCCCTTACCATCCTTGCAGGTTACCAGATGGCGCCTTGCTTTTGCCAGCCTGCACGAGCCTGCAGCGCGACACACAGGTAGCGCAGGGCGTCAAGCGCGTGATCGTGCTCTTTGCGCGGCACTCGTTCGGCTGCGCCGGGCGATTCGCGCCACATGTAGTGCTCGAACTCGCGCAGCAGGTTGCGGCACCCGGCGTCGATGTACACCCCCGGCGTGCCGTCCTTTCGCACCGAAAGCAGGCGCCGCACCATCTGCACGCCGCCCGCGATGTGGTTGTCGGCTGCCATCGTGGGGATGCCAAGCCTCGCCAAAGTTTGGCGCTCCATGCGCCCGGACGGATCGGCGAACGCGGGGCCCATGGTGTGCCCGGCTGCCACAAACGCGTCGTCCACGTCGCGGATGATCTCGGCGTGGCGGTCCACAATCGCGGAATCCAGGTAGTGCTCGCGCAGCACCAGCAGGCGCGAGTCGCCGTCAAGCGCCGCCCACAGACAGCAGAACGGGTTGGTGTACCCGAAGTCGATCGCCTTGTAGATGATCGCGCCCGGCGGGGGTTGCAGGCCCTTCACTACATGCAGCGCCGGTTGAAACTCGCGGTACACCGCGCCCGCGGGCGTCATGAACGCGCCGCCGTACTGCTCGTCGAAGACTTCCGGCGGAAGTGAATCACGGGCCGCGTCAATCTCCTCGCGCGAGATCAGCGGGTTGTCCCAAGTTGCAAAACGAAAACTCGCCCACGCGCCGTCGTCGCCCTGGCCGGCCTGATACAGTTCGTGCACCCAGTTGAACCCGCGCGGCGTGGTGGGCACCACAAGCCGCCCGTGGCGCGTGGTCAGCCGCGCGCGCAGGAAGCGCTCGAACGCCTCGCGGTCGAGGTGCGCGGCTTCGCACAGGATCAGCCAGTCGATCTCTTCGCCCAGCAGGGTCTCCTGTCGCTGGGCGGATAGGCACAGCACCTCGGCGCCCCAGGGCGTGCGCAGGCGTGACCACGAACCGCGCCCGCCATCGATCACCGCGGCGGGCACGCCCATGCGGCGCTGCACGTCCTGCATGATGTAGCGCAGCTCGGGTTGTGCCAGCGCGTAGGTCGGCGCGACCATCCACCCGCGTGAGGGGCCGGACGTCAGCTCAGACAACACATCCTTGGTGCTCGCCAGCGATTTGCCGAAGCGCGCGCCGGCAATCAGGATCTTGAAGCGGGCGTCGGACTCATGAAAGCGAATCTGCCCGGCGTGCGGAGCGTACGCGGTAGCGCGGAACAGCGGGGGAAGCTGCATCAACGTGTCCACAGAAAGTATTCCGGCCGCGCACCAAGACGCGCCAGGGCGGCGTGCAGCGCCTGCTCGCCCACGTCGCCGCGGCGGCGCAGGCTGCCGTGGCCGGTGTTGACGCGGGATTCGCCCAGGGCGCGTAGAAGGCGCTGCAAGGCTGCGCGGTCGTCCTGCGGGAGCGCGTCGAGGATTGCACTGCGGGCGGCAGGGTCACGCAGCGCCCGCGCGGGGATGTCGCGCCGCTCGCAGAAGCGCAGCAGCGCGCGGGCTTGCGGTGGAGGTTCCATGGCGCACACACGCCGGAACCCAGCCCGCAGCAGGAAGTCGCTGAACGCGCCCATCTGCGCGATGCATTCGACGTAGGGCATATCCAGCGCCTGCAACCCGTGTTTGATCAGGCGTGTCGCGACGCCAAGGCCGCGCAAACGCGGATCGACCACGACCCTCTGCAGCAGGCGGACCTCGCGGTTGAGCGCGGACACTCCATTCGTCCGTATGCCCGCCACGTGAAACCGCTCCGGCAGCGCTTGAGCGCGTGCGCTCAGGTACAGGTGCGGGTACCCGAACATGACGATGCCGCACTCGCGCCCGCGCAGGCGCGCCAACCAGACCGCGCAGGAAGGCCCGGGGCGCGACTCGCCCAGGTAGTGCCAGTGCTTGAAGCGCTGCCAATCCAGCGCGCGGCCCGGCACGATCTCAATCTCGTCCGCCATGTCGCGTGGCGTGGGCGGGCGAAGTTCGCGCGCGCCGCCGTCGATCTCGATCAGCGTGGCGGGCGCCAGATACGACAGTGTCGCCGGGTTGTGTGTGCTTACGGCTAACCGCACGCCGATGCGGCGCAGCGTCTGCGCGATGGCGCAGGCGGTCAGTTCATCCAGATGCGCGTCAAACTCGTCGGCGAGAAGCAACTGCCCCGGCGCAAGCGTGCTCAGCGCCAGCGCGATCCGCAAGCGTTGTCGCTCGCCGGCTGAAAGCTGGTGCGTGCGCATACGCCAAAGCCGCCCGTCCGCCAATCCGGCGCGCGCCAGGTTGCGCAGGACCACCTCGCCCGGCAGCGCCGGCGGAAAGGCTTCGAGCACGCGCTGGTCACCATGCGGCAGCTCGGGCAAGAGCAACCCGCCATGAGCATACGCGAGCGCGTTCAAGGCGAGAGTCTTGCCGGCGCCGCTGGGACCTGTCACGGCAAGCGTTGCGCCCGGTGCGGGCAGCGGCAGTTCGAACCGCACCGGCGGCGAAGGCTCGGCCAGCAGCATGCCGAACGTCTGGGCTGCGAACTCTGTGTGCGACATGGCAGCCTCAGTTGCGCGTAAAGCGCTCGACGCGGCACCCGTCGTCGAAGTCGTCGCCGTACTTCTCTTCAAGCTCGGTGACCATGCAGCGCAGCGATTCGTCGCGCGACAGGCCGATGCCGAGCACGAGGTGGTCGATCAGGCACAGGCAAAGGTAGACACGCTCCTGCGAGAACCCGAAGTCGAGCTCGCGCGAGATGATGAGGTAGGGAACAGAGGAAAGGTCCATGGTTTCTCCGGGAAAGTGCCTTCACACCCAGGAACCGGCGGACACACGTCAGCCCGGAATTTTCGCAGCGCGGCCAACGCGCTCGCCGCAACGCCTTGCGCCGGACCCCTTTGCGGGCAAAAAGAATTTTCAGGAAAGCTGGTGTGGAACCACAGAGTTCACTGAGAAACTAAAGTCAGGATTTGCAGGATGATCATGACTACAAGGAGAACTTCCTAAGCATCCTGTAAATCCTGACCGTAGTGCAGTTCGCCCCCGCCTCGCTGCATCCAAACGGCGGTGTTGCTACACTCGCGGCAGATCGGAGCACCATGGTATCCCGCCGCATGACCCGCGCTGAACCTCACCTTGATGTCCACATCCTTGGCGTGCCCATGGACCACGGCGCCGGCCGCCGCGGCGTCGGCATGGGCCCCAGCGCCATGCGCATCGCCGGCGTGGCTGAGAAACTGAAAAACGTAGGCCACACGGTCACGGACCACGGCGACATCATCATCAAGGACCTTGAACGCAGCACGCAGGCGGTCGCGCCGCCCACCATCAAGGGCAAAGCCAACAACCTGCCGCTGATCGCGCGCGCGTGCGACGCGACCCACGAGCACGTCAAGCGCATCGCGAAGAAGGGCTCGTTTCCGCTGGTGATCGGCGGCGATCACAGCATTGCCATCGGCACCATCTCGGGCCTCAGCGCCGCTTACAAAGAAATCGAAGCCGAGCGCCGCGCCGGCGGCGATACCCGCGAACTCACGATGGGGTTGATCTGGGTGGACGCGCACGGCGACCTGAACACACCCGAAACTTCGCCCAGCGGCAACATCCACGGCATGCCGGTCTCTGTACTGCTCGGGCAGGGGCCCAAAGAGCTGACGCACATCGGCGGGTTCGCGCCGAAGGTGCTGCCGAACGACGTGGTACTGCTGGGCCTGCGCGACCTCGACCGGCAGGAAAAGCAGGCGATCCTCGACAGCGGCGTACACGCCTTCACGATGAAGGACATCGACGAACGCGGCATGGCGGCTGTCATGCGCGAAGCCATCACGCTGGCGACGCGCAACACCGACTACCTGCACGTAAGCTTCGACATCGACAGCGTGGACCCGCGGATTGCGCCCGGTACCGGCACAACCGTCGTCGGCGGGCTGACCTATCGCGAGGCGCACCTGGCGCTGGAGATGATCGCCGAGACCGGCCTTTTGACCAGCTTTGAGCTGGTTGAGGTGAACCCGATTCTCGACGTCTACAACCAGACCGGCCAGCTGGCTGTCGAGCTTATCGCCAGCGCGCTCGGCAAGACGATCCTTTGAGAGCCGCAAAAACGCGAAAGTGCGAAACGCCAGAGGGTGTTTTTTGCGC
>CAZNBU010000198.1:0-6464 GCA_964571035.1 uncultured Planctomycetaceae bacterium
GAGAAGACAGTAGTGGTGCACGATGAGTCGGACTTGCGGCTTGTAACGCCCGATGTTCGCCGCATCATTTATAGCGCGAGAAGGCCCCTTCCAATTGGCGAGGCGTTTTCGGGAGTGATTGCGTTCGAAACGCGGTATACCTCGACAAGCTCGGAGCCGCGTGTCGATGCGGCGATGATTGACGCGCTCGCCGCCCATTCACGACTGCAACGGCTCTCCATTAGGAGGGCGGCGCTAATTGACAGCACAATGGTCCCCTCAATTGCCAAGATCAAATCTCTCGAGGCGCTACGAGTGGATGCACTGTCGCTCAAACTTGATTCGGTGAAAGCTCTCAGCGCCATTCCCTCGCTGCTGGAGTTAGATGTCAAGTTTACATTCTACACGCCGGAGCACAGGTCGCTTCTGGAGAGCATTGGCGCACTTGGGGCGCTGAGGAGGCTGACCCTGCGTGGCGGCAGCGTAAGTGCCGCCTCGCTGTTTCAGCTCGCATCGCTCAAGAATCTCGACACATTGGAGTTGGTTAACACATACATCACCGGCGAGGCCCTGGAGGTCGTGGGGCGATACATTGGCGTAAAGAACCTGATCGTGGACGGAACAAAGCTTGAGGCTCCCGGCGCTTTCGCTCCGATGTTTGACCACTGTGAAGTTGAGACCCTTTCCGTTGCCCGCTGCGATGGGCTTACGGACGAGGGGTTTATCATGTCGCTCAGGAAGTGCACAAAATTGAAGGCGCTGAGTGTTGACGGCACGGAATTTTCAAGGCCGCCGTTCACGCCTTCCGGCCGCACCGGCGCAGGAAACCTTACGATTAGTGTGTTGACGGGGTTGGAACGCCCCGAGATTGTTGAAAGCCTGCGGCTCGTGAAGCTCGGTGACATTCGCGACTCGTCTACGGACACACCCCATCCGGATCGCTTCAAGGTGCTTCGCTCGCTCGCAATAGTTTCCTGCGGGTCGATGACTTCTCGATGGGAGGAAAGTGTCTTGGCGCTCAAGACACTGGAGGACCTTGAGATTTCGGCGACCGCGTTTTCGCGCGAGTTCGCATCCGGAATTGCAACCCTGCCGAAACTGAGGCGCCTGGTTCTGACGGAGATCGACAGCGCGACCGTGCAAGCCGTGATCTCCGCCTTAGCGGAAACCCGCACGCCTATTCAGGAACTGGTGCTCTCGTATAGGGTGACGAATCAAGACCGGGGCAAGGAGTGGCAGCGGCTTCCCGAGTTGAAAACGTTGAAGAAGCTGGATGTCTCACAGGAGGTTCTGACAACGGATGCGCTTTTGGAGGCCATACTGAAGTTGCCCGCACTGGAAGAAGTCGCATTGTTCGGCCGGTACGAGCAATTTCCCACCGAGTACATCCAGGCGCTTTGCGAAATGAAAACGCTGCGCGTGCTTGATCTTCACTACATGCGCTGCTCCGCGTCAGCCGTCCGCAAGATCCTTTCGGAACACCCGAACGTCAGCATACTGTGGCATAGTTGGGATTAGAGGTTCCGGGCGTTCTGCGCGCCGGGAATGTGGACATAAGACTTCACGCCTTGAAGGGCCGGCATTTGCATGCCGGCCTGACTTGTATTTGGGAGCGGTCTCTTCTTGGGGTTGCTGGTTCTGCTCGTGGCTTGCTTCAGCTGTCCACTTCGAATTCGGCTGGGGTGGCGGTCATGATTCTGGTTCGGCGTACGTCTTCCGGCAGGCGGCGGATTACTCGGGTGGCGAAGTCTTCGGCGTTGAGTTGATCGAGCGCGCTTAGCGGCCTTGTGCCCGGCTTGACGGGGCGGGTTATGGCGTGGTCGGAGACTCCCTGGATGCTGTACGTGCGGATGGTTTTTTCCAGACCCTTCATCTGCACCTCTTCGCTGCGTTGAAAGCGCGCGTAGTCGCGGATGTCGAGGTACGTGAAGTTGCAGCAACGCACTTCGCCGCGCGCAGCCAGGTCGCACAGGCGCGAGGCGAGGTTCACCGTGCGCCCCAGCGCCGTGAACTCGTGCAGCTTGCCTGTGCCCACACTGCCCGAGAACACGCGCCCCTTGGCGATGCCGATGCCGAGCTCGACCCGCAGCGGCTCCACGCAGCGCAGGGTTTTGCGGAACTCGTCGCGGCAGTTCAGCCATGCGCAGGATTCCTGCACTTTCAGGCCGGCGCGCACAGCCGACAGGGCGGGGTTGTCGAGCGGGCGCTCAAGGCCGAAGCTGGCCATCACTCCGTCGCCGAGGAACTTCTCCACGCGCCCGCCGTGCTTCTCGATGATCGGGATGACGTCGTCGAGCAGGCGGTTGACCACGCGGAAGACGTCGCGCGGCTGCATGCGGCCGGTGAGCAGCGTGAAGTCGCGGACATCGACGAACATGATGGCGGCGCGGGATTCGCTGCCGACGGTGAGTGTGCGGGTGCGGCGGTCGGCGATCCAGGCGCCGAGTTGCGCCAGCCCGGCCAGCACCACGCCGCCCATCAGCGCGCGCGAGGTGGCGCCGGAGGTAAGCATCGCGCCCGCGGCCAGCAGCAGCGGCAGCAGGGCGAGGCAGCGGATGGGCAGCGTTCTGGGCATTGGACCTGGGTGGCGTTGGAATCGGGAGAGGGGTGAGAAAGACGATTCCCGGCCCCTCTCCTCCAACCTCGCCTCACACACAACATCAAATGTATAAAATCATTGGGGCATGTCGCGCCGAATAAGATGAGTTATTGCAACGGCGCAGGCGTCGGTGACGTCGGCGGGTTCCGGCGGTTTCGCCAAGCCAAACTGCAGGCCCACCATGCGGGCGACCTGCTCCTTGCTCGCGCCGCCGTTGCCGGTCACCGCGCGCTTGATCACGCGCGCGGCGTACGAATGCACCGGCAGCGCCAGCGCGCCCAGCACCGCCAGCGCGACGCCGCGGCCCTGCCCGACCGCGAGCGCGGCTTTGGGGTTGCGCCCGGCGAAGACCTCCTCGACGGCGGCTTCGTGGGGGGCGTGGGTTTGCGCGATTTCAAGCAAGCCGGCTTGGATCAACGCGAGGCGCTTCTCGGGCGGGTCGGCGGCTTTGGCGCGTACGGCGCCGCAGGCCACCAGGCGAAAGGTGCGTCCGTAGCGGGTGACCACGGCCCAGCCTGCGGTGCGGGTTCCGGGGTCGATCCCAAGCACTCGCAATTCGTGACTTCCTTCCATAGAGTGCCCCGGCAATGCCCGAGAGAGTAGCCGAGCCGGCGATTGCCTGGTACCGCCTAACGCGGGGCGAGGTTGCGGTTATTGGTATTCTTTGCTTGTTTTGGGCAGTTTTATGTATTAGCCTTACGGTTAGTGAGCGGAGTTTTGCAGACCCGCTTCCCCGGTCTACGCAACTTCCGCCCGCCCGCATTGACGTCAACCGCGCCAGTGCAGCTGAGCTTACGGCCTTGCCGGGCATAGGGGAGAGGAAAGCGGAACGCATCGTCAAGGCTCGGCATGAACACAGGATCCGCAACCTATCTGATCTCTCCAGCGCAGCAGGTGGAATCCCCCAGGCAGCCCTTGAACGAATGCAACCCTTCGTCTCGTTCGACGATGAACCGTGAACCGCTGCACATCCTGATTGTCGATGACGACGAGGACCATCGGTTGCTCTCGTCGGCTTCGCTGCGTCGCGCGCTCGCTGACGAGTTCGACGTGCAGATCAGCGAGAGCGTGTCGGGCAAAGACGCGCTGGCGGAGCTTGCCGAAGGATCGCACGACCTGGTGTTTCTCGACTACCGCCTGCCCGGCCTCGATGGCCTGGAAGTGCTGGCTGAGTTGCAACTGCGCCACGCCGACGTGCCGGTGGTGTTCGTTACCAGCCAGGGCGACCGCGAGACCGTGCTGGAAGCAATGAAGCGCGGCGCGATCGACTTCATTGCAAAGGACGAGTTCGGCCACGCCCGACTGCTGCAAAGCGTGCGCAGCGCCCTTGAACGCGCGCAGCTTCGCCGCGACGTGATCCGCACCCAGAAGCTGGCTGCGATCGGCACACTGGCCGGCGGCATCGCGCACGAGTTCAACAACATCCTGCAGGTGGTGCTGGGGCATTCGCAATACGCGCTGCAAAGCGACGACAATGAGCGCCGCGAGAAGGCGCTGCGCTACTGCCGCGACGCCGCCGAAAAGGGCGCGCGCATCGTGCAGCAGCTGCTGAGCTTCGCGCGCAAGTCCGGCACGTCGCGCTCGCGCTTTCAACTGGCCGACGCGGTGCGTGAAGCCTGCGCGCTGGAAGGCCCGCTGATCGAGCGCGAGAAGATCAAGCTGGACGTGCAGATCAACGCCACGCCCGTGGTGCTGGGCGACCGCGCGCAGATCGAGCAGGTGCTGATGAACCTGCTCAGCAACGCGCGCCACGCGTGCAGCAGCAGCGTCACGTATGACGAAACGCCGCTGATTGAGGTGCGCCTTGAGCAAGTGGAAGGCAACGCGGTCATCAGCGTGCGCGACAATGGCGTGGGCATCCCGCCGGAAGACATGCCGCGCCTGTTTGAGGCCTTCTTCACGACCAAGGGCGCGCTGGGCGGGCGGGTGTACGACGGCAAGTCGGCGGGCACCGGGCTAGGCCTCGCGATCTGCGCCAACATCATCGCCGACCACCGCGGCCGCATCGACGTGAACAGCAAGCCGGGCCATGGCAGCACGTTCAGCGTGATCCTGCCGCCGGTAGGCCAGGCACGCGACGAGATGCCGACCATGCGCGTGAAGGAGCGCGACCAGAAGCCCTCCGCGCCGATCCCCACCGAGCTGATCGGCAAGCGCGTGCTCGTGGTGGACGACGAAGCCATGATCGGCGAGCTGCTGCGCCAATACCTCGAGGAAAAGGGGTTCAAGGTAGACACGGCGGTGACAGCCGCCGAAGGCGAGAAGCTCGCCGGCAAAGCCCCGTATGCGCTGATGCTGTTCGACCTTACGATGCCGGGCGGCGGAGGCGGCGGCGTGCTGCTGGGCAAGGTGCGCAAGAAGAAGGGCCCGAACCAGGAGACGCCCGCGCTGGCCATCACCGGCCACGCCCCGGGCCCGCAGGACAAAGAGCTGTTTGCAGCCGGTTTCCGCGGCATCCTGCGCAAGCCGTTCGAGATCCGAGAGATGGGCCGCCTGATCGCCGAAGCCATCCAGATCGGCAGTTAGCCCTTAACCCTCAACCCTGTCGCCGGTTGTGCCGATCACCCTTTGGTGCGTTGTGGCGGGCGTTGCGCTCGCTACACTGTCGCCTTCCACGGAGGCTCGGTGGCCTTTGCCCCAACGCTTGGCCGTGGTTGAACGAGGATCGCCATGCCGACCGACCTGTCATCGTTGGGCATCACCGGCCCGTCTACCCTTCACCACAACCTTGCAGCCGCGCGCCTGATTGAAGAGTCGGTGCGCCGCGGCGAAAGCAATCTCAGCGCCCACGGCGCGCTGATCGTCAACACCGGCAAGTACACCGGCCGCTCGCCCAACGACAAGTTCACCGTGCGCGATGGCGAAAGCGACGCCACCGTGTGGTGGGGCAAGGTCAACAAGCCGATCACGCCCGAGGTGTTTGATCAGCTTCACAAGAAGGTGCAGGACTACCTCAACAAGCGCGACGAGCTGTTCGTGCTGGATTGCCACGCCGGCACCGACCCCGAGTTCCGGTTGCCCGTGCGCGTGGTGACCGAGGGCGCGTGGCACGCGCTGTTCGCCAGCAACATGTTCGTTCGCCTGCGCGCTGATGAGCGCGCCAACTTCAAGCCCGGATTCACCGTGCTGCACGCCCCGTACTTCGAGGCGGGCGGTGCTGCCGACGGCGTGAACAGCGAGGCGTTCATCCTGGTCAATTTCAGCAAGAAGATCGTGCTGATCGGCGGCACCAAGTACGCCGGCGAGATCAAGAAGAGCGTATTCAGCGTGATGAACTACCTGCTGCCGGCGCGCGGTGTGCTGCCGATGCACTGCAGCGCGAACATCGGCCCGGACGGCGACTCGGCGCTGTTCTTCGGGTTGAGCGGCACCGGCAAGACCACGCTTTCCGCTGACCCCAAGCGCAATCTGATCGGCGACGACGAGCACGGCTGGTCGGACGCGGGCGTGTTCAACTTCGAGGGCGGCTGCTACGCCAAGGTGATCAACCTTTCAGCGGAAGCCGAGCCGGAAATCTACGCCACGACACAGCGTTTCGGCACGGTGCTGGAGAACGTGGAGTTCGACGAGCACACTCGCACGATCAACCTCGACAGCGCCAAGCTGACCGAGAACACACGCGCCAGCTACCCGATCGACATGATCCCGAACCACGAGCCGGCTGGCCGCGGCGGCAACCCGAAGAACGTTGTCTTCCTTACGTGTGACGCGTTCGGCGTGCTGCCCCCGATCAGCAAGCTCACGCCCGAGCAGGCGCAGTACCATTTTATCAGCGGGTACACAGCCAAGGTCGCGGGCACCGAGCGCGGCGTCAAAGAACCGTCGGCGACGTTCAGCTCCTGCTTCGGCGCGCCGTTCATGCCGCGCCACCCGGGCGTGTACGCCA
>CAZNBU010000199.1:0-6461 GCA_964571035.1 uncultured Planctomycetaceae bacterium
CCTCATTGAGTGTGATGTCGGCCTTGCTTTTGACCAGCTTGGCCACGAATTCCTGCTTCTTCTGCGTGTTCTCAGGTGAGCGCTTACCAGCCACAACGTCTCCTAGGTAGTAGTTTTCACAGTGATGAAAGGTGTGTAGCCGCCAACATGTAACATCCGTACCAAGTATTCCAAGTGGAAATCATTTATTTCTCATCACGCCAAACGAATTCGCCGCCCTCAATCTTCCAATCACTACTGAAGAAACCGGCTGCGCGAACGCCGCCGGTGCCTGATTCAAGCAGATCCGGGCCGTACAGAATGACATCCGGAAATGCAGCGCCGGAGACAAAGTATGCCAGCCGGTCGGTCAGTCGCATGCCTTCGATACCGGTGCCTCCGACCACGCAGACACTTGCAAAGTCACTGTCGGCACGCGGGTAGCAGAGCATCATCGCGAGGTCTGAGCCCGCCTCAACCCGCTCACCGATGCGCACTTTGCCCTTGTCCAGCGCAACCGGTGCGTCCTTCAGGATGGCGAACGCGCTGTTGGTTGAGGCATTTCCATACAGCACTAGGTCCCGGTCACGGAATTGTTCTATATCGAACTGTGAATCCGATACGACATCAACGGAGCCGTTCGCGCGGTACAACCATTGCTCGGCGTCAAAGCGTGTCTTGTTGAACATCCATGCATTCTCGACTTCGTTGCCCCGCGTGCCGTACACCAGCACAAAGCGGTTGCGCATCGAGTTCTTGAACAACCCGTAGCGGTGCGAGCCCTTCTGTTGCGGCGACGGTGGCTTCGATACCCGCCATCCGTCTTCCACGCGCGTCAACCACACCGGCCCGTCGTCCGGCCACGGCACGTCCACGGACGTCCCATCAATCTCCAGGACAACCTGCTCCCTCGGTTGCACCACGTTCGTAACATCCAAACGAAGCGTTCGAACATTCGTCGTGGTGCCTACAATCCGCCCGCGGTTGGGCTCTGCGGTCAGTTGCACACGGCTTGGCTCCAGTTGCTTCTGCTGCTGGTGGATCGAAACCCAGTGGCATTGGTCCGAGTTGCCGGGGCACACCGTGGTGAAATCGACGCTCATGACCTCGCCCGCAGCCGGCAGGCGCCGGCGCGCGAACATGTCCATCATCGGCGCCCAGTCTACGCAGTCAGCGCCGTCGTCGTTGCCGCGATTCCACCAGTGCCCAGCGCCCGGCTCTTCGTGATACTGCAAGTCCTTGTGGAACTCCTTCAGCGCGTCGCGCATGTTCCGCGCTTCTGTCACCGGGACGTTGTCATCGGCATCGCCGTGCAGGATGTAGATTCCCTGCTGCGCGTAGTTCTGCTTCATGAGGAGTGTTCGGCTGGGATTCGCCGTACGCGTGAGGACCGTCGAAACCTTGTGCTCCGGCGGGTGACCGCTCCCCCCGGCGTAGCTCCAGAAGCTCTCCCAACCTGCACTGGGGCCTACCGCGGCAAACTGGTCCGGAAAGTGTGCACCAACGGTCCAGGCGCCGTGGCCGCCCATCGAATGGCCGGTCAGCCAAACTCGCGACGGGTCGTAGCTCAGCGTCTCCTTGGCGTGGGCAAGCACCTCCATCGCGTCGAGGCGGCCCCAGTCCTCCCAGTCAAATCCGAACGGCCTGCGGTTGGTCGGGCAGACAATGTGGCACCAGCTCTTCGGGCTGTAGGCGCCGGCTTGCCCGATGGCTTCGACCGACGCGCCGTGCAGCGAAAGCAGTATCCCCGGCGGCCCCGCCCGGCCCGGCAGAAGCTTGGCGGGGACCAGCCCGTAGTATTGAACGCTGCCGTCGATACTGCTGACAAAGGTAACCTTGCGTTTGTCCAGCGGCGTCTTGACTTCGACGTTGAATTCTCGCGTGGCGACAGCCGCTTCGCCCGCACGAACCTCAAGCTTCATGGAGTGCTCGCCCAGCGGCGCGTCGCCGTGGACTGGGAGCTGGAATGCCACCTTGCGCACGGACATTGGCTGGACGAGCGTTGTCCCTTTTGCGACCCCAATCTGGGAGAACCCACTGACAACGCACCTCAAGCGCACCGGTTCGGGTGTCGCGTTCACCACATCGACGGCCCCCAGTTCACCTTCGGCACCCGCCTCACCGTGAACCAGGTCGGGCAGCGTCCAGTCGTCGCCGATCAGGATGCCGGACGAGCTGGCCGGCAGGGGGTTCAACGCCGCCATGATTCGCCCGCGCCCCATCAAGAACAGCAGGTGATTCTCGCCCGCGTTCAGCTGCAGCGGCAGCACGAGCTTCCCGTAGCTATACGGGTCGCCTCCACGCAACGCGCCGTTGACGTACACCCCGGAGTGACCGCGGGCCGCCAGCAGCCATGTCCCTTCGCGGTCAACGCGCACACTCCACCACGCATACCCGCCCGCGAGGTCGCGGTCGCCGATCCAGCCTTCGTCATTCGCTTTGGCGGTAGCCCACGCCACCTCGCCACCGTTGTGGCGCGGAACCTTGTCGCCGGCCTTCGGAGCCTCGAATCCCTGGCGAATCAGGCGCAACTCCAAAGGGTCTACACGCACCGGCGAGCGGCCCGACGCGCCAACTGCAGGCAGCACCAGGCACTCGGAAAGCTCCATTGAGGTAGCCTGAGGCGCCGCCTGCGCAACTCGCGTGCGTTCGGTTTGGCCGGTCGCCAGGATTGCAATGCAGCACAGCAAGGCGGTAAGCCAGCTTCTCATGGGACACCCTCCGGAGTCCCGCCACGTTAGCGCGCGCAGCCAAGCCCGCAACGCGGCGCGGCGGCTTGTTGGGGCGGACACCGCTTGGCACACTCGGGTGTTCGTGGGCCCGTAGCTCAACGGTTAGAGCAGGGGACTCATAATCTCCCGTTTCTGCCGCGCCCATCTGCCCCAAATGCCACATTTACAAGGCTTATGCCGGATACACGCGGTTTCCGGTACATGATTCGTACAGGATTGGCGATGCCGTTTGTTCGCAGGCCGGTTCGCCACCCTGCTGCACGTTGAATCCGGTACCCAACCGTGTCAGGCTTTTGCCATGCTGCGTTCCCGTCAGGATGTGGAGAAGCATCCGCAATGCCTCCACTACCAGATGTTCTTGGGAGAGGCCCTATCTACCCTCCCTCACGTTGTCGCCAGTCTGTTCGTCTTCGGACACGATTCCCTTGCCTCCGGCCTCATCGACGACTGGCTGTTGATCCTGAAGAACGAGGGCGGATAGCTCGCTGGAAGCGGGAGGCGAAGGTTCCTCATCATTCGCCGAAGCTTCGCCCCCGTGATGATCCGAATTCGCGGGCGCATCGGGCGTCGTCTGCATGTGGCCTTCGGTAGCATCGGCGTGCTGGACCGTCGCTCCCTCCTTGGGAAAGATTTCGCGAGTGGTGGGGATGCTTGCAGCCCGCCGCGGGGATTTCCTGTATCCCTTTTTCCTTGGCATCGGCGCGTGCCATTTTCCGTCGATCAGCCGGTAGGATTCCGGCAGCTTCCAGCTTCCGTCGTTGTTTCTTTTCACGCCCAGCGGCGGCCTGCCCCGTTTGCCGGGCTGCCAGTCGCAAGGAATTGCCTGCACGTCCGGGAAATCTGGATGCGGGTAGATCGGCGGCTTGGGTTTCTTTGGGCGGCGTCTTTTCCGGCGCTTCTCGTGCACGCGCTGGAGTTTCCCTCCCGGTTTCATCCTCCACAGTGATTCCTTGGGCGGCTGGGCTGTCTCCACCAGTTTCCTGCGCTTCATGGGCTTGGCTGGCTTGCCGGGGTCGATTTTCCCGCCGAGGTACGTCTCCAGAATGGCCGCGACGAGATCGCTGACTTCGTAAGGCCGATCCATGCTGAGCCGGACGGTGTGATGGCCTGCCGTCACGCATAAGAGCATGAGCAGAGAGTGCCGTTCGCTCCGGCTTCCCAGCGGAAGGTGGAAGTCCACCCACGTCGTCTTGTGGCGGCCTCCACGCCGCTTCAGCCATTCCGAACGGATTCGCCTGTCCACCGCTGCGGATGAACAACCCGCGATCAAGATTTTCCGCACCTCGTTCCCGAAGTCGGAGTACAGCTTTTCCCGCACCTGCCGTACGACGGCTTGCTCCAACTTCTTGGGCACCTTGAAGCGCAGGACCGTTTTCTCGTGCGTTTTCATGCCGCCCTCGCTTCCGTGTTACGGGTACGCAGTGAATGGTGCTGCCCTTGGCGAACGCCAGCGGCCAGCAGATGGCGTTCCGGCACCTTCAGACCGCCGTTCGTCAGCGTCCCGGCCAACTCCTCCATTGCCGCCTGCCGGTCGTGGGGCTGGTCCTGTGCCACACTGGTGATCGCCCTCGTGACATCGAGGAGAGTGGTCCTGCCCGGCGTAAACTGCTCCATCGACTTGAGGATGTCGTCCAGCAGGCCGTCGCCACCGGGGATGGCCGACATGAGGTGCTCGGTCACTTCCTTCACCCGGTCTCTTTTGAGTTCGGTGTCCTTGAGCTTCAGGAATTTCCGGCAGTTGTCCTGAAAGCTGTTCAGGTCGAACACCTGCTTCATGGCGTCGGTCATCTTGCTGATGACCCACTCCATCGCCTTCTTCTTGGTGCCGTCGCTCTCGTACTCGTCGGCCTCCGAGATGATGCTGCTGACGTGCGTCCGCTTCATCGCCTTGGCGAAGACGACGCCGTTGGTGCAGATCGTCTCGAACAGCATCGGCTGGATTTCCGCGCTGCCGCCCCCGGTCTCGCTGTTGGAAATCCGGGCTGCCGGGAGGACGAGGTGCTGGCGCGGCCCGTCGTGCGGCATCTGGAACTGGCCGCCGAGGGCGTAGCTGGCACCACCGGGGTAGTGGTACACGGGTTGACCGCCACTCCCTTGCGTGATGCGTTCAGCATGAATGACTCCGCGATCCGGGTTGCGCAGGTCGAAGGCGAAGTTGGGATTCACGAAACCGGCAGTGCAACCCTGCACACTGAGGTGCTGGTCGAACATAAAGGCTCCGGTGATCGCGCTGTCGCCGCCGTTGCCGGTGTTCCCTCCGCCGATCTTGCCGGAGGCAAGGCCGAGAGCGATGGTCACCATGTCCAGCGTGCGGATCGGGAAGTACCGATCACTGAGCAGGGCGCGACACTTGAATCCCTCGTCCGTGCGGAAGGTGCGGACGAAGACCGCTTTCTTCTCTCCGGTCTTGCCCCTCGTGTGGACCTCACCGTACCGGCGTGAGATCAACTCCTGCACGTTGACCGCACCCAGAGCCACGAGGCCCCGGTCGCTGTTGTCACTCAGGAGTCGCTTGAGGTACGCGGTGGGCATCCCTGATTTGTCGCCGATGGTCGTCTGCTGGCACAACTGAGTCAGGACGTGCTCATACAGGCTGAGTTCCACCTCGCCGAGTTCCGGCACGTCGCTCAGGTTCAGCACCAGCTTGTACCGCTCCTCAATGCCTTCCGACGTGAGGTGCTCCACCGGCACGAACTTGACGCTGAAGTTCTCATAGGGCACGAGGAAATCCTTGCTGCGCTCCTGCATGTCCCGGAGTTCCTTCACGAACTCCTCCACCGGCTGGTAGCTGGTGCGGACCCTTCTTGCTGTCCTCCGGGCTGCCTGCACGTCCTCGGTCTCGAAAGCCGGGATCACTGCGGTGCTTCCTTGGTTCTCTGTCATGGCCTGTCTCCTTTTGAAACGGTTCATGGGTTTGTGGGTCTGCCGTACACCCGGCCTACCCGAAGTGCTTTTCCAGCAACTGCTTGGCTTGGTACGCGACCTCGCCGTTCACGTCCTTGTTCACGGTGAGGTTCTTCAGGAACTGCTCTGTGTCTTGGTAAAGACTGAGAGCTTTCTCCACGAGGGCGCAGTTGGCCTCTGCTTCCTCGGGCGTGACGCCACGGAGCCTTTCCATCCCCCCGAGAAGGTGAGGGCGAGGCCACGAGCCCTCACCTTCGAGCGGGGGTAACACTGTCCATGCTTTCCGTTTCAAGGCGGGTGGTGCGGCGCGGCTGTTGCGCGTCAGAAGTCGAAAGCGGCCCCGAGAGGGGCCGCTGCGACGTTTGACGTGGAGCGGGCGCGTTGCACCGCCCGCCGTCCACCTCGATGGAAGAGCCGCACGCACGCCGAGCGCCGCGTGAGCTATTGCTCGCCGTGCGTTTCCCAGGACTCGCCTTCGAGTTTCTTCAGGTCCGTCGTGACGACCCGCGATCCGTCTGGTTTCTGATCGACGGTCATCACGACGCCGTACTCGCCGTGCGACGCGATGAAACGGTTGCCCATTTGCCCGACGAACTTCCAACGCACGCCTGTGGAGTCCCTGAAGAACACGCCCACGGGCGACTTGAGGTCGAGCACCTTGAGGAAGCTCTTCGCCACCTCGTCCAAGTTGTACCGATTGCCAGCATCTTCCATGTCCTACCCTCCTGAAAAAATGCGACCTGCCGCGCAACGGCGGCAGGTCATCGTCTACAAAAGTTGATGCTCTGCCCGACGTTTTCAGGCATAGCGTTGAACTACGTCAGTCAGTCTTGGGCTCGTTCGCGG
>CAZNBU010000200.1:0-6393 GCA_964571035.1 uncultured Planctomycetaceae bacterium
AAAGTTCTTCCTTCCACTGCTCAACCAAGCTGCCCGGCGCAATGATTACGATGCGCCTTGAATCAGCCCGCATGATCAACTCGCGGATGTAGAGCCCGGCCATGATGGTCTTGCCTGCGCCGGGGTCATCAGCGAGGACGTAGCGCAACGGCTGTTGAGGCAGCATGGCCTCGTACACAGCGGTGATCTGGTGTGGCAGCGGCTCCACGTTGGAAGTGTGGACGGCCATCATGGGGTCGAAGAGGAAGGCGAGGTCGATGCGCTTGGCCTCGGCAGTGAGCTTGAACGCCTCGCCGTCGCCATCGAAGGACCACGGGCGCTGAACGGTGGCCTGGTGAATGTTGGGCTCGTCCGCACGGCCAAGCAGTCGCTCTCTGATCGTGCCATCGGGGGTCTTATAGACCAGCGTTATCGCGCCATCGCCGATGGGTACAATGGCCACGACGGTCACAACGTGGCCGAGTTCGACACCTTCCAAGCTGCTTCCCGCTGAGATTTCCTCAAGCTTCACGGCGCTTACCTCCACCGCGGATCGTCATGCGGCTATGCTCCGCCGCCCGCTGCCCAGAAGCGCCCTGTTTGCCCGTGCGTGAACGGGATGCCTTGCCCGCCATGCTCTCCCCTCGCCCAACAGCATACCCACCCGTGCGACAAGGCCGGGCAAAAGCGCCACGCCCCAGAAGATGCAAAAGGAAAGTACGCCAAAGCGTCGTGACCTTTTACCAACGCGAGAAAAACGATGGAACCACCGACCGGGGAAAGGTCAGGCCCTGCGCCGGGCCAAGATGCGACAGGATTGGAGGGGCGTACTGCGCGGTCCCAACGTGGCGCGACAGCTACTTGGGTCTGTCGTCCAATACCCGCAGAAAGTCCCGAAAGCTGTTCAGGGGCGCGGCTGGCTTCAAGCTGGCCACTTTCAAGACCTGCTGCATTTCGTGAAACAGGTCCATCAACTGCTCAATGTGCCCGATGACGATGTGGCCGTAGGTGTGAAGGTGGAATGGAACGCGGTCGCCGTCTTCGTCCTCGTGCACCGTAAGGTACATCTCGGCCAAGACCGCTTCTGCGCGTAGCCAAAGCTCCTCAGTCAAGGCGACAATCTCAAGTTGGTCCATTGCATTCCTCCCCAGTGGTCTAGCTGCCATGCGTGAGAACAGGCGAGATAGCTTCAGGTTGCCTTGCCTGTAGCGGCACCCCTCACTTTATATACGCGCTTCCTTCGCCCCACGTTTGCGATTGCACACCTTCGTGCGAGACAGGGATTTGTTTGGATTACAGACCGAGTTGGTTTTCACCAGAGCCGTCCGTGTAGGAACGTTGAGCACGGAAAACGACTCCACTAATCGTCCGCACCGGTCTTTGGGGCTTGGCTCACTGCCGCGCTCTTTAGCCAATTGGGCAGGTCCTTGGCGCAAGTGCTTATGCCCTTTAGAAACGCTTCAAGCACCTCAACCAAGTTGACCCACTTGTTGGCGCGGTCGTCGAAGACCTGTTCGCCGCGCATTGCGAGAATGCCCCCCGCACCCTTGCCCTCGACCTTGGAGCCTTCGCCTTTGGTATGGGAAATCGGTGCGGCACCGTTCAATGGAATCGCAAAGGTTGCAACGCCTCCGTTGGGGCCTGCGGTGAGCTTGATCGGCCCGTAGGCAGCGACTTCATTGTCGGACAACGGAGTCAAGCCAAATCGATGGAAGTCGTGGATGCGAACTTTGTGCAGAACGTGGGTGTACGGCGCGACTTGCTGAATCCACTCGACGACAGCGGCTTTCGCGGCTGCGCCGCCAGCCCTTTCAGCTTCCTCTTTGATGATCTCCTCAAGCGCCTTGGCAAAGTACGTTGCGGCAAGCAAGCGGCGGAGCCTGGTCGGGCGATCATCTGCCTGCTTGGCCTCAATGACAAAGAGCCGGGCACGGTTGTACTGTTCGCTCATACCAGCCGCGATGCCAAGTTCGTTTGCATTGTCCTGCTCTTCGCGCAGACGACTGGCTTGAAGGGGATCGGAGAAGACCTCCTGATGACGGCGAATCCACGCGGGCTCCTGTCCGGTAACGGCACGACCCACCCGAACGATGCCTGCTCGGACAACCTCAGCTACGGATTTCAATGCCGCCAAGCCCTCGGGGCCGCTCTTGACGATGTGTACGGGGCGCTTCTCGTGGATGAACGAGTCCCGGACCTGAATCACCTTGTCGAGGTGCTCAATGAACCCATCGTCCCAGAGGTCCTTTTCCAGCGGCTGTCTTATGGCGGCGAACATCTTGGGCCACTTCTTGATCTTCTCGCGAAGGGACACGCGGCCACCTGATCCCGTCAACTCCTGCTGAACTGAGTCATCAGCCGCTGACGTTGATGCGAGGTACTCGAACCCAAGGCGGTTCATGTAGCTTTCAAGGACACAAACCGCCGTGATAACTCCCAGGCGGAAGTACGAGTACCATCGCTGGGTCTTTCTAATGGCAACGTCCAGTGCGCATTGCTCGAAGCACAGTGCAAGGTCATCCCAAAGGTCCGAGGGCGGGTCCATCACGATCACACCATCACCCTTCGGGGCTTCGGCGATCACTGTGCCGTTGCCGTCAACTAACTTGAGGGTGGCGTCCCCGGAGACGGTCCACCGGGTACTGGCGAGGTTGAGTTTGGACTTGGCCCAACTTCGAGATGCCGCCAGCAGATGATGCCTGAGCGAGAAGCTCTTCAGCGCCTCCCCATCCGCAATGGAGAGCCCGGCTCCCTCTGCCATCAGGTCGAAGAACTTCATTGCGCCTTCGTAGTCGAGGAACTTCTTGACGGCCTTGTCTACACCAACGCCGGGAGGAAAACCCATGCGCTCAGCGGCCACACGAAGGGCACCATCATGGTCGAGCGACTTCGCTAGGTTGATGTCTTCTTCCAGATGGGGACGGGTTTTCATGGGTCAGGGCTCCGTGTAACAGAGATAGAAGCAGTTCGGCTACGCCTCGCTGCTCTTGATTGGTGGGCACAAGGATTTCGGATCAGCCTTCCAAATGTGGTGGCAGAGCCGAATGAAGTCGCGCAATGCGCCATAACAGAAGGCAGCGGTGAAGCCGTCGGCATCCAATAACTGACGCTGATCCTTGCCGAGGTGACGCTCCTCTTCACCCCAAGCCCGGATTGAGAGGATGGCTCCCGGCAGCCACTTGAGTTCGTCCTTGGCAGCAGTTGCCTCGAACGACTCTGTGAACGAGTCCAAAAGTGGTTTCAGGTGTTGACCCAGCAGCTTCTCGACTTCTTCGGGAGATGAGTATCTTCCGAACTTCAGCCCTCCGCGAACACGCTGCTTCCCGATTTCGAGCAGAAGCCCTTCGGCTGCTACTGCACAATCGTGCACGACGCGAGGGTTCATCGCGGCCAAGAATTCGTGTTCAAGGCGGCGCACCTTCTCCTCAAGTTGTCGGCGGATGTTGGGGTCTCCGATGAAGTCCAAACCGCGTTTCTCAAGTACGCTCCCCAAACCGGACACAGCCAACGCTCGCCGTCTGACGATCTCAATGCGTATGGGGGAGTCTTTGGCAAGCGGAGCAATGACTTCCTCGATCTCCCACAGCGTCAAGCCATCCCGCGTCAGAAATGCCCTGCCCCCCTTCACTTTCTCACTGATGATGGCCGAACGGTGAACACCGCTGACGTAGCTCCATTCCCACTCGTCAATTAGTACCTCAGGGACCGTAAACCACGCAGGATCACCGAGTACGAAGCAAGAGAGGTGGTCGGGGGTGATCTGCTTTTCGACCTCAAGGAGCAGAAATTGCGTATCCTGAAGCCGAGTCACGAAGCGACGCGATTCCTCAGCCCAGTTGGCCTGATCCCTTTCATAGACCGGAGCGGCTCTGAAGAAGCCGTTCGAAGCAAGCGGCAAGTAATGCGCGTACCTATTGCCTTTGGCATCAGAAAGGACCCGAGAGTATTTCATCAGCACGCCACCGGTGTCGCAGGCAATGCGCTGCCAACAAGACCTGTACGGGTCGGTCACAGCCTCCTTTGGAGGCGCGGCGAAGATGGCCCGCTCTGTTGCAGTAGAGTGTTCAGGCATGGTCAGCCTCCTCACGCAGGATCATACAGAGGCGTGCGACACGAATTGTTCCCGGCGATCTATCGCATCGCTGGCACCTATAAGGGGCGTGTCCACGCCTGAGCACAAACGCAGGTCAGTTGCATCGGTGGTCGGCTTCAAGGCCCGCAACTAGGCGCAATCGAGTTGTCCACATTCTTGCCAAGGCCCGCCACGGTGGCGGGCCTTGTTCATTTTTTTGGCATGGACTTGGAGGTTATCGTGAGGACTGTTGAAGAAGCGGCTGCGCTTGGAGACTTGTTCTGGGCTCGGCGGGACGAGGTTGGCGTTGGCGGCACAGTGGCGGATGCACTCGGCGATCCTTGGGTGTACGTCGGGTTTGTCCGGCTTGGGCGGTTTGTTCGGTACATCCTGCTGGCGGGGGAATCGCTGCCGCCGAGTTGCGTCGTGAAGTATCGGCGCGGGTCCGCGATGCGGTCGCTGCGCTTGGACGGCACAGCGTGCCTGATCGTGGAGTGCGAGCCGCTGCCCAAGGGTGGTTTGCGCAGAGCGGCGCGGTGGGCGACTGCTGAAGACCTTGACGCGCTTGCTTGAGGCGTGTCGCGAGCGGGAGTACCCTATTGGCTGGTTCAACGTTGAGGAGCGTTTGATGGATTGACGCCCGGCAAGGCCGGGCAAGCAGAGCGAACTTCGCGCACAACCGAATTTCTGCGGCCACAGCGAATCGGCCAAGTTTCAGCAGAACCGCAGATACGGAGCGCCCCACTTGGGGCGGCTTCGTGTCTGCTTCTGCGAGGGCTCTTGGCCGAGCCTGCTGTGGGGCGGCATGGGCCGCTCCTCCTTTTTGGAAAGCCGCATCCAAAGACCCCGTTTTGGAGAGGCTCACCATGAAGGCAGTCCTGCTACTCGTTGTATTGGCGCTGGCGGCACCAGCGTGTTTGGCAATACAGTTCGACACCACCTCACTTCCCAGCGTCGAGGTTGGCCAGAGCTACGACCAGCAGATTGTGGTCAGCGGCGCAACTGGCACACCATCGTTCGTCGTAGGCTTCAGTTCTATGCCCGAGGGCCTGACCTTGAGTTCAACGGGCAGGATCACAGGCGTGGCGGACCACACAGTCGGCCCGCCGCTGGGAACGCCGAACAGTCCCAACAACCCGAACGGCAGCCGCACCTACAGCTTTCAAGTCAACGTGCAGGACGGCATGACGCTGATCCAAGGCTGGTTCAACATCACGCTTTGGGCGGCAGGCGCGACACCGAAGAACGACGACAACAACAGTACGAAGACCAATCACCCCCTTGGGTGCTCGACTCCGGTCGGCGCAGGAACGGCGACGACTCACCGACTTGTGCCGCTGGCGGCGATTATCCTTGCCTACACCTTCCGCCGGAACCGCATTCGGAGGGCGCGGAAATGAGCGTGCACGTGCTGCGTTGCCCGAATTGCGGGGCGGACTTGGATGTCGTTGACGGTGTGGAGACGATCCGCTGCAAATTCTGCGGCGCTCGTTGCCACGTTGAAGGCCACGGCGCTGGCCAGCACCTCAAACTGATTTCCGCGCAACTGGACCGACTTGAGGGCCACGCCTCAAGGACTGCCGCAGAAATCGAGGCACTGAGGATGCAGCAAGAGCGGGCTTGGGCATCGCAGGCGGAGACTGACGACGCGCTGAGACGGGCCGCCACGGTGCAGGAAATTGCCGCCCACGAGACCGCCTATGCGGCAAGGCTGCAATCGGCAACGCATGAGGCGTTCATCCACGCGGGTCAGCAAGTGGCGGCGGAACAGGAGGCGGAGCGTCGTTTTCTGCTCAATCTACGGGCGCGGTATCGAGTATGGCGCGTGCTTCAATGGATTGGCGCGTTTGGGATGTTCTTCGTGACGCTGTTCGTCGGCGCAATCTTGAACATGGTGCTGGTGCCTGATGAGAAGCAGGCCGTGGCGTTCATGGGGGTGATCGCTGGGGCGGTGATCTCCGCGATGGTGACGGAAAAGGTGGCCAAGGCGATCTGGGTTTCGGCGGGGCGCAAGTACAACGAGCGGGCTTTTCTGTTCGGCCTGCCGGAAGTCCGCGTGAAATCCGAGGCAGAGGCGCAGTGGGACAAGGAAGCCAGTCGGCTGGACAAGCAGAGGAAGAAGGCCAGCAGAAACCCAAGTGGCAGCAACGCGCTCGGCTGGCTGGTGCTGCTGGCGCTGGTGATCTGGGGAATTTCCGCGCTGGCCTCGGGCGACAAAGGCAAGAATCCTGTTGAGTCGAAGCCAGCGAACGATGGGAGCGTGACGCCCAGCGGCAACACCGCTGAAGAGTCTGGCGACGGGCAGAACACGGCTCCAGATGTGAGTGAGCCCCAGCCCGCGA
>CAZNBU010000201.1:0-6363 GCA_964571035.1 uncultured Planctomycetaceae bacterium
TACCGCCGCGACGGTTTCCAGTGCCAGTACTGCGGCGGCAAGCCGGGACTGAAGTACCTGAGCATCGACCACGTGATCCCGATCAGCCGCGGCGGCGCGACCACGTGGGAGAACTGTGTGGTCGCCTGCGTGCGCTGCAACACCCGCAAGGGCAACCGCACGCCGGAGCAGGCGAACATGCCCCTGCGCACCGAGCCGGGCAAGCCGAACTGGAACGACGGCGTAGGGTTCGGCGAGCGCGCCCCGCGAAGCTGGTCGAGGTTCGTCAACAGCTAGAACATCCATTGCTCAACACGGACCGGCAGCCAACGCTGCCGGTTCTTGCTTTGTGAGGTACACTGGCGCCATGGCCGACGGCGAAGAAACGCTGGCAATGCAGGAGGGCAGGCGCGACCCGCTGCCGGTGGGGTGGTTCGCGCTGTTCACGCCCGACGACGCGATGCCCAAGGACCGCGGGTTGTACGTCAAGCGGCGCGGGTTGGTGATGATCGCGGCGTTTGTGGTGATCGCCATCGGGTGGGGGCTGGGCCAGTCAACGGGGTTTGCTGAGAACATCTACGCGCGCGGGTTCGGCCAGGCGGTGGGGCGCGGCATGGCGACCGTCTCGGGGTTGCTGCCGACCAGCATCGCTGAGTTGATCGTGGTCTTCGTTGCCGGGTGGTGGTTGTTCAACTGGGGGCGCGCGTCGTGGTACGTGCTGCGCCGCAAGCGCCGCGCATTGAACGCCGTGGCCTGCGGCGGGTTGAGCGTCGGCACGTTCGCGCTCATTGCGGTCGCGCTGTTCTACACGCTGTGGGGGATCAACTACTTCCGCCCCGGCCTGATCGAGCGCCAGAACTGGCAGCAGTTCGCCGCGCCGCCCGAAACGCGCGAGGCGCAAACCGAAGAGCTGTCAGAGCTGTGTGAGAAGCTCGTGCAAGCCACCAACCGCGAATACTTCACGGCGATGGGCACCGAAGACGCCGGCCAGCCGTCCGCGCCCAGCGCCGAGATGGCGGTCGTCGACGCCTCCATCGAACGCGCCTTTGAGCAGGTGCAAACCGACCTCGGCCTTGACGAATCCTTCGCCGCCCCGCGCGGCCGCGCCAAGCCGGTTGCGCTGTCGGCGCTCATGAACTACCTGCACATCGGCGGGTTCTATTTTCCGTGGACCGGCGAAGCCAACTACAACCGCCTGCAGCCGACCGTTTCGCTGCCGTTCGTGATCGCGCACGAGAAGGCGCACCAGCGCTGCGTCACCAGCGAAGACGAGGCGAACTTCATCGGGTTCGCCGCCTGCGTGCGCGCCGACGACCCGTACGCGCGCTATTCGGGCTACCTGTTCGCGCAGCGGCAACTGCTGAGCGAGTTGGCCAAGCTCGATCGCGAGCGCGTCCGCGAACTGCTCAAGGAGCGGTTGCCCGGGGTGCAGCGCGACGTGGACGATGTCAACGCGTACTGGCAACGCCTTGAAAGCGGCGCGGCGGGCACGGTCGGCAAGGTGAGCACCCAGATTAACGACGCGTACCTCAAGGCGAACCAGGTAGAAGGCGGCGTAGAGAGCTACCGGATGTCCTCGAAGCTGCTGATCGTTTACTATCGAAGGTTGAACGCGGGGCGCGAGTAGCACATGCCGACGGTGATGCGGAGCGGTCCATACCGCTTCTACTTCTACAGCCACGAGCCGAACGAGCCACCGCATGTGCACGTAGACAGGGACGACATGTCAGCGAAGTTCTGGCTGCAGCCAGTTGGGTTGGTACGCAACACAGGTTTTTCCGCGCGCGAACTGCGACGGATTGAAGGTTTGGTGAGTAAGCATCGGGAACAGTTCTTGGAGGCGTGGAATGGGCATTTTGGCGCTAACGGCTGATGAACGAGTAGCCGACGTAAAGGTTACTCGGGACGTCCTGAGTGTTGACCTCAAGGACGGCCGCACGATCTCCGTACCACTCGCATGGTTCCCGCGATTACTCGCTGCAACCCCCGCGCAACGTAGCAACTGGAAAGTTGCCGGTGGGGGCTACGGCATCCATTGGCCCGACATCGACGAGGACCTAAGCACCGAGGGTCTATTGCGTGGGGCGCCCGCTCCGGCGCAGCAGGCATCAAACAAGCGCCGCTCGAAGAAGTAGGCATAGGCTGGAAGAAATGATCTTGGTAGCCATGTCAGGTGGAGTCGATTCAAGCGTGACCGCCGCGCTGCTCAAGCGCGACGGGCATGAGCTTGTTGGCCTGTTCATGCGCAACGGGGTCACCGCCGGCAGCGCCGCCAAGTCGCACAAGCAGGGGTGTTGCAGCCTTGAAGATTCCAACGACGCGCGCTTTGTGGCTTCGCAGCTTGGCGCGCGGTTCTACGTGCTGAACTTTGCCGAAGACTTTGAGCGCGTCATCCAGTACTTCGTAGACGAGTACAAGCGCGGCCGCACGCCCAACCCCTGCGCCGTGTGCAACACCGACCTCAAGTTCGGCAAGCTGCTCGACTACGCCCGCATGGTCGGCGCAGACAAGGTTGCCACGGGCCACTACGCGCGCGTGCAGCATCGCGACGGCCGCTGGCGCCTGCTGCGCGGCGTCGATCGCAGCAAGGACCAGAGCTATTACCTGTTCGGCCTCACGCAGGATCAGCTCGCGCACGCGGAGTTCCCGCTCGGCGGGCTGACCAAGGCGCAGGTGCGCGAGCTGGCTGCCGGGTTTGAACTCAAGACGCGCGATAAGCCGGAATCCATGGAGATCTGCTTCGTGCCTGAAGGCGACTACCGCGCCGTCGTCGCGAAACACGATCCTGATGCGCTCAAGCCGGGACCGATCGTAAGCACCGTCGGCGAGCGCCTTGGCGAGCACGGCGGCGTGGCGGGTTTCACGATCGGCCAGCGGCGCGGCATCGGTGTTTCGGCGCAGCGCCCTCTTTATGTCGTTGGCATTCAGCCGGAGACAAACACCGTTGTGGTGGGGGAGGAAGACGACCTCGCCATCGAGCAGATCACGGTTGCGCAGCTCAACTGGATTGCGGTCGAAGACCTGCCGCCGGGTGAAACCATGCGCGCTGTTGTGAAGGTGCGCTATCGGCACGAAGGCGCGCCGGCGATGCTGACGGGCGAAGAGGGCGGCGTGGTGCGGGTGCGCTTCGACGAGCCCATCCGCAGCGCGGCTCCCGGCCAGTGCGCGGTGTTCTACGCCGAGGACTCAGATGAAGTCATCGGCGGCGGGTGGATTGCCTGACCGCGCTTCCTTACTTCGGAACTACCTGACGCGAAGAGGCGAAGGTGGCGAAGCACGCGAAGAAAAGCCAAACTTCCGGCAGTTCTTCGCGACCTTCGCGTGTCCTTCGCGCCTTCGCGTAAGACAGTTTGAACCGCGACCGGTCAGGCAGCAATGGAGGGTGGAATGTCCTTCAACTTGAACGAAGCGATTGCGGTCCTTGAGCGTACGCCCGCTGCGTTGCGCGCGATGCTTGGCGGCCTGCCGCAGAACTACATTAACGCTCACGAGGGCCCGGACACCTGGAGCCCGACAGTGATCCTCGGGCATCTGGTTCATGGCGAAGAGACCGACTGGATCCCGCGCGCGCGGTTGATTCTCGAAGTGGGCGACCGGGACCCGTTCGAGCCGTTCGACCGTGAAGCGCAATTCAAGCGTTTCGCGGATTGGTCGAGGGACAAGCTGCTGGAGACGTTTGCACTGCGCAGGGCCTCCAGCATCACAACGATGAAGTCGTGGCGGCTTGGACCCGCGGACCTGCAACGCAAGGGCCGCCACCCGACGCTCGGCGAAGTAACGCTGGAGCAATTGCTGGCAACCTGGGTAGCGCACGACCTCGGCCACATAGCCCAGATCGCCCGAGCCATGGCCAAGCGCCACACCGAAGATGTCGGCCCGTGGAAGGAATACCTGCCGGTGCTGACGCGCAAGTAAGCGCGTGCCTCTCGCAAAGTTCGCCAAGTCCGCGGCTAACTACAACTACAAAGACAATCAACCACGAAGGACACGAAGAGCACTAAGGACTGCGTCCCGTTGTGCAGTTCTTGGTGCTCTTCGTGTCCTTCGTGGTTAACCGCAGCTGTAGTTGATTGCGGACTTGGCGAACTTTGCGAGAGGCCGGAAGTCCGGCTCTTTCGCGTCAACCCCGCGCGGATGGCAGGGGGTGGCTTCCCAGCCATTGCCAGAGGCGCTTGGCGCATAGGCTTCCGGAGGCTACTACGCTCATCAGGGTTCGGGTCTCTATGTTGGTGCAATCGCCGGCTACGTAGATTCCGCCGAACATCGTCTTGCCGCCTTCGCCGTGGGCGAAATACCCGTTGTCCTGCGGCATGCGCTCCAGCCCGGGCAGCGGCGCTTTGGGGGCTGGGCCCAGTGCGATCACCATGGCTTCTACCGGCAGGCCTTGCTCTTCGGGGATGCCCTTTTCCATGAAGAACAGGAAGTCCAGGTGGTCGCCGCCCTTCACGGCGACTACCCTCGAAGCCGGGATCACCCGCACGCCGTTTTTCTCTGCGCGCTCGACGAGAATCGTTTCTGCCGGCGGCTGTTCTTCCGGGCACAGGACAGTGACGAACTTGGCGTGGCGTGACAGAAAAATCGCCGCGTGCATTGCCTCGGTGCTACCGCCGATCACTGCGACGCGTTTGCCGGCGTAGTGCTGCGAATCGATCTGCGCGCCGTAGCGGATGCCGCGATTGATGAAGCGCTCCACGCCCTCAATTTTCAGCTCGCGCTGCGTTGCGCCGGTCGCGATCACCACGGCGCGTGCCCAGAAGTTTCCGCTGGTGCTGTGCACGCGCTTGAAGGCGCCCTGGATGCGGATGCTGTTGACGCGCCCCTGGGCGAGCATTGCGCCAACATAGCGCGCGTGCTCGGAAAAATTGGCGGCGACTTCCGGGCCGGGCATCGATTCATCGAATCCAACTCCGAGGTACTCATCCACCTCGGTCAGTTTCATCAGGTGGCCGCCCGGTTCGTTCTCGTCCAACCCGAGCACACTCAGCCCGCCGATGCGGCAACCGTGGCAGGCGGCAAGGCCGGCTGGCCCCAGCCCGACGACCACGACGTCAAAGACAGTCTTGCCCCTGGATTCCAGCAGGTCGGCGTCGTACTGCACGCCGAGCGCCTGCAGCATCTCTTCCTGCGTGGGGTCGGGCAGCCATTCGTCATTGATGTACAGCACGGGGGAGACAGCCGCGCCGCAGAGTTTGCGGATGAACGCGTTGGCTTCAGCGTCGGTGGAGATGTTGCGCTCGGTCCACTTGATGCCGTAGGTCTCAAGCACTTCGGTGGCGTAGCGGTTGGATTCCGATACGCCGTCGGTGAACATCACAACGTTGGGTGGCTCGATCATGGGGCGGTCACTTTGGCCGGGTCGGGGGCTGGTGTCAAAGGGGCAGTGGTTGAGAGGTCAGAAGTCAGAGATCAGAGGTCAGGGAACTGCGAAATGTGCAACTCGATAGCGGATGGTGCCTGACCTCTGATCTCCAGCCTCTGGCCTCTGCCCTAAAACAGTCCCGGCGCGAGGATGGTCCTCGCGCCGGGGTGTTTGTCAGCTTGCGACTATATTCCCTGCAACAGGCTGAGCACCGCCTGCTGCGTGGAGTTCGCTGCCGCCAACACGCTGGTGCTGGCCTGGAACATGATCTGCGCCTTGGTGAAGTTGGCTGTCTCCTCGGCGAAGTCCAGATCGCGGATCGCGCTCTGTGCCCCGGTGAGGTTCTCCACCGCCACGCTGACGCTGTTCATGTTGCGCTGCAAGGTGTCTGCGGCCACCGAACCCAGGTAGCTGCGCAGGCCTGTCACCTGGTCGATCGCGCGGTCCACGATCTCCAGGGCGTTGTTCGGGTTCGTCAGAAGGTCGTTGCCGCCGCCGGTGCGCATGGTGTTGAGCGAACCGCCGTGGAAGCGCGCGTCATAGCTCGCGTCGCCCGGCTGACCTTCCGGTGTCAAGACGCGACCCAAGGTCGCGGTGCTGACCTGCTTGATGCCCAGCTGGATGCTGTCCGTGGCGTTGTTCGTCTCACGGATCTGGAAGCGCATCCCGCTGATGTTGCCCGGGCCGCCCGCGAAGCTCTGGCGTACCGCGAACTCAACGCGGTCCAGGTACCCGTTGGGAAGCTCGCGCCCGGCGTACAGCCCGTTCTGGGCGCTGGTGCCGCTGAGCGAGGCGTTTTCCGCGAACCCGTAGCGGGCTGCGTCGGCCTTCTTGCCGGCTTCGCCCTTGGCGCCGAAGTGCTCGCCGAGGGTGAACTGCACGTCCAGCGTGGTGGTGACGAAGTCAACGCTGAACCCGTTGCCGGTGAATGCAAGGCCGCTGATGTTGCCCTTGACGTCCTTGCCCGCACCCTGCACGGCGCCGCCGGAAAGCTCCTCGCTCTGCGAGGTCAACTCGGCCGAGCT
>CAZNBU010000202.1:0-6346 GCA_964571035.1 uncultured Planctomycetaceae bacterium
GGACCTGCTGACCGGCAGCAGCGACGGCGCCATCTTCTGGGCTGAGATCGTGCGCGAGGCCGACCCCAAGGTAACGGGCGCCGACCGCACGCCGGTGCTGACAGCGCTCAAGCCGCTGATCAAGCCGGCCAAGGCTGACAAGGACGCGCGCTCGCCGAACTACGGCGTGCGCATCTGGGTGGCGGATGTTACGGGCGACGGCAAGCTGGACATCCTGGCCGGCGACCGCTTCTACGGCGGCGGCGGCCCGCGCAATGACTTGACCGAAGAAGAAAAGGCCGCGTTCGAGAAGACCAACCAGGAGTACCAGGACGTGATGAAGGAGTACTCGTCCGCATACAGCAAGTACAACGAGGCCTACAAGGCAGCGGTGAAGGCCGCGGAAGAGAAGAAGGGCGAGAAGTTGAGCAGGGAAGAACAGCGCGCGCTGCACAAGGAGCACGTGACCGACAAGATCGCCAACGACGAGGCGCTCCAGAAGTCGCTGACGCGGATGCGTGAGCTGAGCAAGGAGCTCACAAAGTATCGCGTCGCAACTGTCGCCGGCGGCAACGTGTGGATCTACGAGCAGAAATAGCGCCTCTGATTGGAGTCAAAGGCATCGGGTGGGACCGACAATCTTGTCGGTCCCTTTCGTTTCGCATGCAGCCTCCCGCGGATTCCAGTAGCGGGGACAGTCCCCAACTTCGGGGACAGTCCCCTCTCAGGCGGGGAACTGCACTCCGCGCTCGGCGCACCACTGGCCGGCTTCGGTCTCGAAGCGTTGCAGCAACGCGGGGCGCTGAGCGTCGGGGATGAACCCGCGGTGAAACCCTTCGCGGGCTATGCCTACCAGTGTTGACACGTCAATCCCCAGCACGTCGTGGGCGATTTCGTACTCCTTTGTCACGCTGGTATGGAACATGGCGGGGTCGTCGCTGCTCAGCACCAGCGGCACGCCCGCTTGCAGCAGTTGCGGCAGCGGGTGGTCGGCAAGCCGCTCCACGGCGCCGGTGGCTTCGTTACTCATGGGGCAGATTTCCAGGGGCACGTCGCGGCGCGTAAGCTCAGCCATCAACGCGGGGTCCTGCACGCAGCGGATGCCGTGGCCGATGCGGTCCGGCTCCATGGCAAGTGCGTCGTAGATGTCCTTGGGCCCGCTGACTTCGCCCGCGTGGATGCAGATCTTCAGCCCCATTTCCTTGGCGCGCTTGAACACGCCGGTGTAGTCAGGCAGCGGGTACAGGTGCTCGTTGCCGCCGATGTTGAAGGCGCAGATGTCCACCTCGCCAAGCAATGGCTCAACGTCGCGCAGGCGATCCATGGCGAACTGCACGCCGTGGTCGCGACTTGTGGCGACCTGTGCCCGGATCACGATGCCGTGCTCGCGCATCGCGCGCTGAAACCCGCGCCACGCGGCGTGCACGATCTCGCGCGGTTTGTGCCCGCCGAAGCGAACGCTTGCGCCCAAGCCGACCATGATCTCGGCGTAGAGCACGTTCTGCTCGACCAGCTTTTTCGCGGCTTCGTACGCCACAAACTCGTAGTCGTCGGGGTCCTTCAGAAGGCTGACCGTCCACTTGTAGACATCGAGAAAGTGGGCGAAGTCGTCGAACTCATAGCGCCGCCGCACGTCATCCAGCGTCGGCGTCTCCTCAAGCCGGTTGTGCTTCTTCACCAGCTCGTACAGCGCTTCGATGGGGATGGAGCCCTCAAGATGGGCGTGCAGCTCCGTCTTCGGAAGGTTGGTGAAATCGATTGGCAACGTCGCCCCTGTCTCGTGTCGGTACAACCGTGCGCGCAGACCCGCCAAGGATACGGGAGCAAAGGCCTTCGCCAAGATTCAAATCAGGCATCGGCGCGTTTGGGCGTGTAAGAATTTGCGGCCCGATTTGCGCTCAAAATCTTGCATGGGTTGGTGGAGTTCACCACAGAGGCACGGAGACGCAGGGAACTGCAAAAACAGTCAGGATTTACAGGACGGTCAGGAGAAACGCCTTTCTCATCCTGCCCATCCTGTAAATCCTGACTGCCTTGGCCTTGGCCTTGGCCTTGGCCTTGGCCTTGGCCTTCGCCGTCGCTGTTCTCCGTGACTCTGTGCCTCTGTGGTGAGAACAGCAGAACTAAGCCTGCCGGAAAAACTTGCTCAGCCGCGGGCCGCGCTGCGCGGCGTAGTTGCTGGGCATGCCCACGCCATAGAGCTTGCTGGGCCGTGCGCTCAGGCGCTCGTAAGCCATCTTGCAGACCGGCTGCCGGTGGCGCACGATCAAATCGTCCTCGTAGGGGCGCACTTCCAGCACCGCGGGCGTGCCCTTCACCTCGCCCTTTTCGCCGTACCCGAAACCGGGATCGAAGAAGCCCGCGTAGTGCGCGCGGAACTCACCCGCGCTGGTGTCGTACGGCAGCATCTCGACGGCGTAATCCGGAGGCACGCTGACGTACTCGGTGGTGCTGAAGATGTAGAAAGCCCCTTGGCTTAGAAACAGCGTGCCGTCTTTTGGGCGCTCGATCGGCTCAAAGTACTCCGCGGGATCGTGCTCGCCGATGCGGGCGAGATCGACGGGCCGGAAGTTCTTGCGCGAGACGTACCCGCTGATCGGCTGATCGAGGTCGAGCGTCATCAGCAGCGCCTCTCCCTCGCCGCTGTCGTACAGCGCCTGCTCCATCGGAATGGGTTGATCTCCGCGCCACAGCAGCGGCGACTGCGCGTACAGACCGCGCATCTCTTCGCCGCTTAGCAGCGCCCGGTCGGCGTAGAAGATGCACTGGTTCAGGCTGTCGCCGGCGCGCACCTTGACGTCAAAGCTCTTGGGGATCACCTCGATCCACATCTCGCCGCTGTAGCCTTCGGGGATCTTGTCGTAGCGCGGCGTGCCGTCGGCCAGCACGCGCGTCTGCAGGTCGATGCGGCCGGTGCTGCTCTTGTTGTTGGCATAGGCGCCGACGTTGTCCGGCAGATTGAAGCGCTCCGCCAGCAGGATCAGGTATACGTTGTCGCGCACCAGTACGCCCGGCTCTTTCAGGTCGATTGGGTAGCGCGAGTAGCGCTCAATCAGGTCGGTCACGCGCTCGCCCTCGAGCGGCATCAGGCTGCCGGGCATCGAAAACGCGCGGCGCGAAAGCGTCAGGTCGAGGCTGCTGGGCTGCACCTGCTCCGGGCGGATCTGGGCGCTGCTGAGCACGCACCCGTCGGCGATGAGCTTCTCGATTTCCTGGGATGGCAACGTGCCGCGCATGGCGGCGTTATAAGCCCGCGGCGGCAAAAAGGCAGCAGTTGATTACTCGAAGCGGATGTCGTCGAGCCGGATCTGGCGCGACGGCGCGCTGGACGCGGTGTCAAACACCAGCTCAATGCGGGCCAGCGTTGAAAGCGTCAACGCCGGGTTGTTGAGCTCAAACTGGGATAGCGGAACGCTGATGTCCACAAACCGGTCGAACACGTTGTCTCCGTTGCCCGGATGGTCCGGAAGCCATTGGCCCGAGGGCGCATGGCGGTCGAACAGCGTTACTGTCGACGTGTCCCCCTGGTCATCCACAAGCCGCACGCGCACGGTCACCCAGTCGAACCCATCCGGCGGCCCCAGGGCAACAGACCCGATGCGGGCCACGAATCTGCGGGTGCGTGAAACGTCCGGCCCGCCCGCCGGCATCGTGGTGCGGTAGGAGGCCACCGCACCGCCATCCAACGTAAGCACGGCATGGCGCAAACCAAGCGTGCTGAAACCTCCAAACGAGGGGTAAGAGTTCTTGTTTTCGTAAGCCCCCTGCGTCAGGGAGTTCGTCCCGCCCAGCATGTTGGTAGTGCGCACACCGTCCTGGTGGTTGTCAACCCAGATCGCGGCGCCCATGTTGCGGTATGCGGTGACTGCATACGCCTGGGAACCAGCCAACTCGTTGTTGTAGAGCAGGCCCTCAAGAGACAGGTCCATGTGCGCCCAGCGCTTCAGGAAGGCGATGATCAGGTTGAAGCAGCGCGCCTGCTGGTCTGCCCGCGAGATGTACGGGTTGGAGTTGTTCTCGGGCTGCTTGGCATCAGACAGGTAGTTGTGACAGGCGCCGTACACGGTGGCAAACGTCGTCGGCCCGGTGGCCCGGTCGATAAACTGGTCGCAGATCGGGTACGCAAGGTCGCCGTCATTCTCAGCCGCCAGCACCAGGCTGGGCAGGCGCGGATGCTCGGTCGGAATCGGATAAATATGCTGGTTCCCGCCCGCAGTGTTCAGGAAGTAGCGCAGATCGTACGCCATCAGGTAAATCACGCCGCGAATGTTGATGTTCAGCTTCTCGGCGCCTTGCGAGGTGTAAGGCCGGCTTCGGGCATGCGACGCTTGCGTCGCGCCGCCACCACGCGAGTGGCCGCCCATGAACATCTTTTCAGGGTCAACACGGTTGAACAGCGGATGGCCAACCTGGGAATTGCGACTGATCAGCCATTCCATCACGGCTTCCTGGAACGCGCTTGCGGACTGCATCCCGCGCTCCGGATTATACAGGTCGTAACTGGACACGGGCGCGTCGCCGGCGCCGCCGGCGTCAAGGAAGGACTGGTAGTCCTCGACACTGACGTAAAGGAACCCGTAACTTGCTATGTGTGCGCCGAGGCTACCGTAATCGTCCATGTTGAAGCCGCGGCCGCGGTGATGAATGAACACCGGCAACCGCCCGGGCGAAGTCGAACTGTTCGGCACAACATACGAAAGGCGGCATGCCGCTTTGTTGGGCTCGGCGTATGCGATGCCATCGAAGCTCGATACAAACGAGAACGTCTCGGTATGTGGTGCTGAATAGGTGTGCGGCCCCGGTGCGGAGAAACTCTGCCCGGCGACGATCTCAGATTCGTTCGGCGAGAAAACGGCGATCGCACACCGAATGCGCTGGGCATCTCCGCTGATCAGGGTCGCGTACAGCGAGAACTCGAAAGACCCGCTGGAGGTGGGGATGCCGGTAATCGCGCCCGTAGTGGTTGAAAGCGTCAGCCCCGGCGGAAGCGTCCCCGCCAGCACGCCGAACCCGTTGGCCGTGCTCGACACGGCGTACGCCACGGAATCCTGAAAGAAATCGCCCTGCCTTACGGTCTTCAGCGCCACAAACGGTCCCGGCTCGTGAATCAGATTCAGGCTCGACACCGTCAGCCCGATTGTGGCGGAAAGCGCAACGGGTGAGGTGATCACGCCCCTCAACGTGTACCCGCCCGGGATCGGCACCGGCGCCGGCTGTACAGCCGCAATACCCGCCTGAAACGAGACCTGCCCGGACTGCGCGGGTTGGCCGTTCACATCGGACAGTTCCCAGTCCAGGGCGCTGACGGCGTGCGGCCATACGGCACCCATGCCGTCAACGACGCGGAACAGGAAATCCTGCCACGGCGCACCGGGGGCCCGCGTCGTGCTGCCAGTCGGGGCCAGCAGCAACCCGACGTCGAAGTTGATGCTGGGAGTCGTGATCGTCGCCGCCTCGGGGGACGTGATCGTGAAAACCGCCGGACCGGTCTGGTTGTACTTCAGCAACGGAAACGACAGCGTCGCGCCGGAGCTGGTTGCGGTCGTCTGACCTGTTAGAGCCCCGCCACCAGCCGGGGCGGCGATCGTCGCCGAGACGCCCTGCGTCGGATGAATGGGTTGTCCGGTCTGCTCCGACTTGACATCCAGCGTCACTGAAAAGAGCCCGTTCACGCGCACCGCCGTGGGCGCTGACTTGATCTCGAGCCGAATAGCGTCCACCGGGATCGGGCCACTTAGAGCGTCGGAAAACCCGTAGGCAATGGCGCGCAGCGTAATGGTTTCCATCCTGGTGTAAGTCAGATTGTTGAACACCGCGCTGTTGCCGGCGCTGATGTCACGAGTCAGCGTCCCGCCCAGGACGCCGGAGCCTGTGTTCAATGCCATGCTGACATACATCAGGTAGCCAGGGTCTTTGGGTTGCTGCGTGACCGGGTCAACGGTTTCGACCGTGACGGAAAACGAGCGGTTGCGCAGCGCGCTGCCAGGTGTGAACGAAAACCGCAGGTCAAGCTGGGCGCCGACTTCAAACGGATTTGTCAGGACCGCTGCCGAAGCGCGCAACCCACTAAACTGAAGCACATAGGTGCCCTGCGCGCTCAGGACCAGGTTGTCAAACGTTAGGCTGGAAGTGCCGTTCCCGCGCCGCTGCAACGGCCCCGAAATCATGCCGGGCCCGTTTGCGACACCGACCGTGATCGTTTCGTACGAGTGCACTTTCTGCGGAATCGAGGTCCCGAGATGGCGGAAATTCAGCGTAACTGAAAACGGCCTGCCCTCCTGCACGCCGTTTGCAGGCGGACCAAACAACGCTATGTCGTATGGGTTCTGGGTGGGGTTGGGCTTGGCGGCCTGAACGCAGCCCCAGG
>CAZNBU010000203.1:0-6341 GCA_964571035.1 uncultured Planctomycetaceae bacterium
AGGACAATTTGGCGTAGTTGTAGTTCTCCTTCCCTCTTGCGTTCAGCTTCGCGTAGCTCACTGGCCTCAGTTCGAGCGTCATTGCCATCCCTTCGACTTCGCCACACCTACGTGCAACCGTTTGCGTGTAATCCGCGCAATGGGCAGGAATGAATCCTAGCATCCTGCAAATCCTGACTGCCGTTCTCCGCGACTCCGCGCGCCGATCTCATTCCTCTAGCCCGCGGCCGGTGATCTTCAGGAATACGTCTTCTAACGTGCTGCGGCGTAGCAGGGTTTCGGCGTCTGGTAGCAATTGCGCGGCCCGGGTTACTACGGCTTCGCCGTTGTCTACGTACATCAGCAGGCGGTCGTTGTGGATTTCGTGGCGCTTGGCCATGGCCTCCAGTTCGGCGATGGCGCCGTTGTTGGGTGCGGCGTCCCTGGAAGGGCCGGGCATTGCTGCCCGGCCTGACGTGGAGGGCAGGGCTATCTCTACTACGTGGCTGCTTACGTGCTCATGGATCAGGTCTTTGGGGCGGCCTTGGGCTACGATTATGCCTTTGTCCATGATTACGAGCGTGTCGCACAGCTGCTCGGCTTCGTCCATGTAGTGCGTGGTGAGGATCAGCGTGGCTTGCTTGCGCTTCAGCTCGCGCAGCCGGTCCCACAGGTTGATGCGCGCCTGCGGGTCCAACCCCGTGGTCGGCTCGTCGAGCACCACCAGCTCCGGGTTGCCGAGCAGGCCGCGGGCGATCAAAGCACGCCTGCGCATGCCGCCGGACAGCTCGCGGATTTTCGAGGTCGTCTTGTCGGTCAGGCGCACGAACTCGATCATCTCGCGCGTGCGCTGCTTGGCTTCGGCGCGGCTCAGCCCGTAGAAGCGCGCGAAGACCTCGAGGTTCTCGCGCAGCATCAGCTCTTCGTCGAGGTTGTCTTCTTGCGGCACCACGCCGATGCGCGACTTGATCTCGCGGTCGTTGCGGCCGCCGGCGGCTTCGTGGCCGAGGATCACCAGGCTGCCGCCGCCCACGGGCGACGCGCGGTAGATCATGCGCATGGTGGTGGTCTTGCCGGCACCGTTGGGGCCCAGGAACCCGAAACACACGCCGCGCGGAATCTCAAAGTCGATGCCAGCCACAGCGGTAAAGTCGCCGTAGCTCTTGCTCAACCCGGTAGCCGTGACAGCCGCATCCATGGCCGCGGGTTTTAGCAGTTTCGGCCTGGATCGGGACTGCGTCGTCTCACGCCAGAGCGCGACGGCGCCAAGAGTGTCAACAAACAGGATGGGCAGGAAGTCAGGACAACTGCAAAACCCTGCACGCCCTGTCTGTCCTGTCTGTCCTGTTTTCTTTGCGCCTTTGCGCCTTGGCGTGAGACGCGCCTTTCATCGCAGCGGGATCGCCAGCATCTCCTGCGCCAGCTCGAACCCGGCTTGCAGCACTTGCAGTGCTTGGCGGCTGGCGGGGTCGCAGACGGGGTTTGAATGATTGAAGTGGGTCAGGATGATGCGGCGGTCTTTGGTGAGATCGGCGAAGAAGTCGATGGTGTCGGTGATGAACGGGTGCGAGATCTCTTTCAGGTTGCGGGTTGGCAGCTCGTCGGGCGAGAAAAACGTGCCGTCGAGGATGCAGACGTTGTGTTTGGCGACCTCGGCGCGGGCATCCGGCCACACACGCCAGTCGTCGATATCGGGCACATACAGGATTTCCTCGTTAATGCTGACTCCGAGCGTGTCCGTGTACTCGCCGCGGTGGGGTACGGCAAAGGCGCGGATGCGTAGGGGCGACACTTGTGTCGCCCTCGCACTTGCGCCGACAGCCGTTGCCGAGATCGAGGGCGACGTAAACGTCGCCCCTACGTCCACCTCGCACAGTTCGATGTTCCCAAGCGAAACCAGCTGCTCCCACGGCGCATTCTCGCGCAAAAACGCAGCCATCTTCGGCGTGCACCAGACGGGAAGGCGATCGGTATTGGCGGCTTCGCGCCCGAAGTGCGCCAGACCCACGTAGTGACCCATGTGCGCGTGGGTAAGCAGGACGTCTTCAAATGGATTGCTTTGCGTGCGAGCCGCGTATGCTGGCAGGCGCAACAGCCGCGACTCTTGCTCTTTGATGTCAGGGGAGACGTCGATAAGAAAACACGCGCCATCATCGCCCAACACACACACGCTCGGCCCAAGGCGCACACCCAAAGGGTCCATCCGCGCAGCCATGTCGGGCGCCATCCGCGCACCGAACTGCGGCAACCCGCCGTCCTGGCCGGACCCTAAGATGTAGAGCGTTCGCCCCATGAATTAGTAGGCTACAGCACCTCTTCAAGCCGAAGTAGCAGTGATGGTACATGGCAACGCACATCGTGTCGTAGGTCGAATCGCCCAAGTCCTTGCAGTGGCTGCCGCGATTGCCATCGCTGGAAAAGGCACTTTCTGGGCGGTTTCAAAGCTCCCTGTCGGGTTCATCTTTTCGCACTCGCTGAGCGAGGAGCAACAGTTCCGGATCATGACCGGCCTGCCTCTCACGCCCGATGTGACGGACATCGAGGGGATCGGCGGTGGGTGGCAGGGTTACGACTTCTGGCTGCGTTTCCGCTGCAACGCTTCCACAGTTGAGCAACTGGTCGCCTCTGGATTCGAACCGGCGGACGCCGACCTTCTGGAGGAGAAGCTGGACTTCGAATCTCAATCGTCCAGTTTCGATCCCGATCACTTCTCGACACCGTGGGACCCCGGGGACATTCGTACGCTGTTGCGCTACGAGAACTCGGCGATTCGGAACGAATGGACCGAGTCCGGCGCGACCTGGTTCACCTACGATCCCGCGAATGGTTGGGTCCACTTGTACAGCTCTGGCACGTGAGCTCCGTCAATTGCCACGGTCCAAGCCGCGCCGCCAATCTACCTTCGCGCTTCCACGTTTTCGCGGCTATACATCCGGCATGGGTGATGTCCCCCAAGACGTGCACCTGCCCGGCGAGCGTTCGCCGTTGTTGTCGTTTCTGGTCACGGTAGTGATGTTCATCGGCGGCGGGTTGGCCGGCATGGGGTTGGGCATGTGGGTCGCGCCGGATTCGCCCGTGGCGCAGTTCGTTGCGTTCCTCACGCTGCCGCTCAGCTTCATCGCGTCGATGGTGCTGTGGCAGGGGCTGACGCTGGTGCTGCTGTTCTTCCGCATGCTGCGGCGCCGTCAGCGCAACGTGCCTGAGGAGGCTGTGCAGACCCTGCGCCGCAAAGCTGTCGTGATGATCCCGGTGCCTGCCGTGTTCTGTTTACCCGCCGGGTTGCTGGTGGGCGTGCTGGGTGACGGTGTTGTATTCGGCGCGCTCGCATTCGCCGCCGTCGGGTTGGGGTACGGGTTCGGGCTGTGGGCGCTGGCCCAGCGGGACTTGCTCCCGTTGCTGGATTCGGAGTAGCCCTGCCAATGAGAAGGACCCGACTCGCATCTCCCTATGTTCGTGCAAAGGCCGAAGACTACGCCAACTGAGGTCAGCCTGCACTGGCGCTGGGTGCCTCCTCGAACCCGATTAACCCACGCCAATCTATGTACCGCGCTACGTTGTCGAAGGCCTCGATATCAAGAAACCGGCCCTTGAACGGTCGTTCTTTCATTACCCGATCGAACTCTGTTCTGATTTCCTGAAGAATGTGAGCGTTGCTGTCTTCAGGATAGAAGGTCAATTCAAAGGCCTTCAACTCGTATCGAAAGTGCCGGGGCCCAGGGCTTCTTGTAATGCGCTTCGCTGCCGTGAAGTAGTAATCGGCGCGGATCTGCGATCCGAGGACGAATAAGCGAATCCATCCCACTGCTTGATTGTACTCCCAAGGGCCTCCGGACTTCTCCCAAAGGTGCTGTTCCAATCGCTCGTAGTGGTGCCGGGCAGCTTCGCGCGTGTTGCCAAATCTGCCAAACACTTCCCACAGTACCTTGTCCCAGCGCTTGCGGAGCTCAGCGAAGTGTTGCTCCTGTGGACATCGGTAGATTGCAATCTCGAAGAAGTACTTCTCCCATGTGCCTCTCGCCATTGGACTGCTCTCCGACCGATAGCAAGCCTCGTCACTGCGCGCCGCGGGAGTCCCTTGGCCTCTACTTGCCGACGGTTGCATTGCTGCGGCGCTTCTTGCGGGAGGGCGCTCGCTTACGCTTCGCGTTCAGACCGGTGCGTTTGGTTTGCCCTTTGAAGTATCTCTTCAGGAAGTGGCCGGTGTGGCTTTCTTTTGTTTGCGCTACTTCGGCTGGGGGGCCTTCGGCTACCAGTTGGCCTCCGGCGTCGCCGCCTTCGGGGCCTAAATCGATCAGCCAGTCGGCGCACTTGATTACATCTAAATTGTGCTCGATCACGATGGCTGTGTTGCCCTTGTCCACGAGGCGTTGCAGCACCTCGATCAGGCGGGCGACGTCGTGGAAGTGCAGGCCGGTTGTCGGCTCGTCCAGAATGTAGAGCGTGTGGCCAGTGTCGGGGCGCGCGAGCTCGGTGGCGAGCTTCACGCGCTGGGCTTCGCCGCCGCTTAGCTGCGTGCTGGGCTGGCCGAGTTTCACGTAGCCGAGGCCGACATCGTGCAGTGTCTGCACGATCTTCTTGATCTTGGGGTGGTTCTCGAAGAACTCGCAGGCGTTCTCGATCGTCATGTCGAGCACGTCGGCGATGCTCTTGCCGCGGTACTTCACGTCCAGCGTTTCGCGGTTGTAGCGGCGGCCGTCGCAGGCTTCGCAGGTGACGTACACGTCGGGCAGGAAATGCATCTCGATCAGCTTGACGCCCTGGCCCTCGCACACCTCACAGCGCCCGCCCGGCACGTTGAAGCTGAAGCGGCCGGGTTTGTACCCGCGCGTTTTCGCGTCCGTCGTCTTGCAGAACAGGTCGCGGATCGGCCCGAACAGGTTGGTGTAAGTCGCGGGGTTGCTGCGCGGCGTGCGGCCGATCGGCGACTGGTCGATCTCGATCACCTTGTCGATCTGCTTTAATCCGTCGATCTTCGCGTGCTTGCCCGGCTCGGTCTGCGCGTTGTGCAATTCTTTGGCCAGCGCGCGCGCGAGGATGTCCGTGACCAGCGTGCTCTTGCCGCTGCCGCTGACGCCGGTGACGCACACAAACCCGCCCAGCGGGAACGCGACGTCGATCTTCTTCAGGTTGTTTTCGTGCGCGCCGCGAATGGTCACCGCCTTGCTCTTGCTCAACGGGCGCGTCTTGCCCGGCATCGGCACATTTCTGCGTCCGGACAGGTAGTCGCCGGTCAACGTGTCGGCTTTGGCAATGCCGGCTGCATCGCCGGCGTAGATCAGCTTGCCGCCGTGTGCGCCGGCGCCGGGGCCAAGGTCAACCACGTAGTCGGCGTGTCGAATCGTGTCTTCGTCGTGCTCGACGACAATGACAGTGTTGCCGATGTCGCGCAGGTTTTTCAGCGTGCCCAGCAGCAGGTCGTTGTCGCGCTGGTGCAGGCCGATGCTGGGCTCGTCCAGCACGTAGCATACCCCCACAAGCCCGCTGCCCACCTGCGTCGCAAGCCGGATGCGCTGCGCCTCGCCGCCGCTGAGCGTGCCGGACTTGCGGTCGAGGGTGAGATATCCGATGCCCACGTCCACCATAAACCCAAGCCGCGCTGAGATCTCGCGCAGGACCTCGTGGGCGATGTGGAGTTGTTCGCCCGTCAGCTTGTCGGAGGGCGTTGTTCGGGAATCGGCAATCGGCAATCGGGAGTCGGAACTGCTGCCCGACTGCCTACTGCCGACTGCCGACTGCCGTCGTTTCGATTCCCGATTTCCGAATCCCGATTCCCGGCCGTCACCAAGCCCGCTGATCCACTCCTTCGCATCGCGCACGTTCATTACTGCGATTTCGTGCACGCGCTTGCCGCCCACCGTGACCGCGCTGGCGAAGGGGTTCAGCCGGCTGCCGTGGCATGAGGGGCATTCGCGCTCAGCCATGAACTTCATAACCCACTGCTTCACGCTGTCGCTTTCGGAGTTGTTAAAGCGGTGCAGCAGGTCGGGGATCACGCCCGGGAAACCGCCCTTGCCGCGCCAGCCCCACTTGCCCTTGGTGCCCGGCTCGCCGTAGAGCAGCACGTTGCGCGACTTGTCGGGCAGCTTGCTCCACGGCGTGTTGAGGTTGATGCCCATGCGCGCGCCGTGTTTTTTCAGGGCGCGCTTGTACCAGAAGGCCTCGTGCGGCTTGTTCCAACCGGCGATGGCGCCGTCGGCCAGTGTCTTGGCGGGGTCGGGCACCACCAGCGACTCGTCTAATTCGGTGTGGATGCCAAGGCCCGTGCACTTGTTGCAGGCGCCCTGCGGGGCATTGAACGAGAAAAGCCGCGGCTCAAGCTCGCCCATTTCGGCGTCCGGGTGATCCGGACAGAACATCTTGGC
>CAZNBU010000204.1:0-6319 GCA_964571035.1 uncultured Planctomycetaceae bacterium
CTTCCCGAAGCAGCGCGTGATCGGCATGGCCGGCGTGCTGGACAGCGCCCGCATGGCGAGCTTTGTTGCGATGGAGCTGAACGTCAGCGTCAAGGACATCAGCCCGATGGTTCTGGGCGGCCACGGCGACACGATGGTGCCACTGCCGCGCTACACGACTGTCAGCGGCATCCCGATCACCGACCTGATGCCCGCGGACCGCATCGAAGCCATCAACAAGCGCACGCAAAGCGGCGGGGCGGAGATCGTGAACCTGCTCAAGACCGGCAGCGCCTACTACGCGCCCGGCAGCAGCGTGGTGGCGATGGTGGAAAGCATCGTAAAGGACCAGCGCCGCGTGCTGCCTTGCTGCGTGTTGCTCGAAGGCGAGTACGGGTTGAAGGGCTCATGGCAGGGCGTGCCCTGCGTGCTGGGCAAGAACGGCGTCGAGAAGATCCTTGAGTTGAAGCTCGACGACGCCGAGAAGAAGCTGCTCGACACCAGCAACCAGCACGTCGCGAAAAGCATCGCCGAGTGCAAGCAGTTGCTTGGGTTGTAGGCTCTTAAGCGTCACCAAGCCACACCGCCAGCGGCGCAAACTGCGTTGAAGAAAGAGCATTGACCAGGCGTTTGTCCGCCGTCACGCACGGCACCTTCAAACTCCGCGCGAGGGCCAGGTAGCAACTGTCGTAGATCGTACGGTTGGCTGCCACCGCGATCTCTAGGGCGGAGATCAAGAGATCGCTCGCCGACGTGAACTGGATCTTGAGGCGCAAGAACGAGGCGAGGTGCAATTGGGCGTCCGCGATTTCCAGCTCGCCGCGTTGCGTGCGCTTCCAGAGGGCATTGCCGACTTCAAGGTGGATGAACTCAGGAGCGTACAACTCCTGCGCTCCGTCGATAAGTTTCGTCGCCCGGTCCGACAATGGCTCAGGTAGGAGTAGCTGGCACGCGACGCTCGCGTCGATGACCAGACGCTTCATCGGTCGCGATCCTCTCGAATGAGGTCGGTACTGTCAGAGAATACGCGACCTTTGAACCGCTCTCTCAGCTTGCGCGAGATCCCGACAAACTCACGTGGCGTGTATTTGACCGATGACTCGATGATCTCCCGCAACTCCGCCTCGAGGGAACGGTTGTGCTCTTTCGCCTGAGCCTTCAAACGCTTCAGCAGCTCGTCATCCAGCCCTCGAACCAGTACCTGCGCCATAACGCACCTCCTCTGCTATCAAAATGATAGCATCGAATGCGGCAATAGGCAACTGGCCCTAGCGAGGCAGTTCTTCGGGTCTGGGTGCACGAACGTGCGGACGCGCTGTGTCATCGCAGGCGCTAATCCGCCGGAAGTTGCGCCTGGCTTGGCTCAAAGACAACGTGCCGTTGGGCCCGCCGCGGACGACGTCCGCATCTTGGTCATCCTGTCCATCGTCTTCCCAGAAGCACACCGGGCAGACGTCGAAATCGCCACGCCCCCTCAGCGTTAGAAAGCCACAACATGGGCAAGGATAGTCAACGCTTTCCTTGCGTTCCCTGTGGGTGCTCGCATCCAGTTGCCGGCAATACCACTCGAACCAGTCTTTCGGATTGGGCACTGCGGCGCTGGGCTCTCCAAGCCTAAAGTTTCTCAGGTATCGCGCTGAAGGGTGTGTGCACTTCTGTGGGGTGCAGCATTTCGAGGATTGCATAGACGCAGTTCACCGCGGGCGCGGATTCGGCTGTGTATAGCGCTGCCAACCCTTGCAGCGTCTGCATCACAATGCGCACGGGATCAACCAGCACGCGGCGGAGGTTGCCCTTGACCGGCTGGCCGTCTTCTACGGCGTCGGCGAACCCGAACACCACAGGGCCGGTCGGCAGGCCCTGCTTGTGGAACAGCTTCTGTAGCTGCTGTTCGCGCTGCTCAACAGATTGATCGAGGTGCGACGGCGCGCCAAACGCGTTGATCAGCCGGTCCACCACCTCAGCCCACTTCACGTTGCGGCCGGGCACGAAGGTGCGCCACCCGTTCAGCCGCGCGATGATGCCCTTACGGTCCGCGTCGATGATCTCGGCTGATTCCTTGAGCGCGTCGCCCTTGCTGGTGCCGGCGAAGCGGAAATCCAGATGCGCGGCCAAACCTTCGCGCACGCGCGCCGGCTGGTCCGCCAGCGCTTCAAGCGGGCGACCCCAACCGGAGGCTTCAACTTTCTTAGTGTCGGCGGACACTGTGCACCCTTCCGTGGCCCAAAAGGGTAGTTTCTGGCGCACCGCAATGCCAGCGCGTCTTTTCGGCGATTGCGGTGCTAGGAGCGTTCCCGGGCGTGCTCGGCGCGCACGGTGTCCAGCCATCCATACAGGCCCGCCATCTGCTGGGCGAAGTCGTGCGTGTGGCCATCCAGCGGGTTTTTGAAGAACGGGGCGAACTGGGCAAGCATGCCGCTTTCGCCGCGCTCCCACGCCAGTGCCGTCAGCCGCACGAGATCAAGCACCAGCGGCGCCGCGAGCGCCGAATCGCACCCCTGCCAGGTGAACTGGAGGGTCATCTGGGTGCCGAGGAAACCCTCGAAGTGGACGAGGTCCCACGCCGTTTTCCAGTCGCCGAGGCTGGGCACGTACCGGATGTCGGTGCGCACAAACGCGCCGCCCAGCATCTCGCGCAGGGCGGTGTCCTTCTGGCGCAGCTTGCTGTCCTTGCTGGCGGGCGCATCGAGCACAGCGCCATCGTTATTGCCGAGGAAGTTGTTGCCCACCCAGCTCAGCACCTTCAGGTTGCGCGCCAGGAACATCGGCCCCAACACTGTCTTGAGCAGCGTTTCGCCGGTCTTGCCGTCCTTGCCCGCGTGGGGCAATCGCGACTCACGCGCGATCTTGCGCAGCGCCGGCAGCTCGCTGGCCTGGCTTGGCGTGAAGTTGATGTACGCGCACCCCTGCCGCAAAGCCGCAAGCGCCGCCAGCAGCGTGCCCGTCGTGAACATGCCGCCGGCTTTGGGCAACGCCTCCATCAGGCGCTCGGGGGTGTCGAAATCAGCGGTCTCGGCGAAGTATGGCTCTGTGCTGCACAGGTTGACGACGATGACGCGATCCAACCCGTGATCGGTGCGGAAGCGCGCCAGGCGTTCCTCGATTCGGGTCAGCTCGGCGAGATAACCGCCCTTGGGTGTACCGCCGAACGCGAACCCTTCGACGGTGTGAAAGCGTGCGTCAACACCAGCCAGTTCATCACGCAACTCTTCAGCAATACGCCCAGAAAAGATCCTCGCGTCGCTCAGCTCAACGGCTTTCTCGTGCAACGGCTTGGTGACGACGTCGGCCCCGCCGAACACGAGGTCCTGAATGCCCGGCAGCGGCAGGCCGCGAAACTCCGGCCCGTCGGTGACCATCCCCGTTGCAGTTGCACGCCCGCTTGAGATCGCAAGCGCCCCGGCAATCGCCGTTGTGGCGACGTTGCCGCGGGCACCAATGATGTACACGCCTGTCTTGTTCATCCGCTCTACCTGTTGCGCAAAGTCTCCAATTCAGCCATCGCACGCTGCGCCATTGCCCGCCGCTCCGGCGTCTGCAAGGCGAGTTCGTTCGTTCCGCCACGTTCGTGCCGCTCAATCTCCGGGAACGGCACGAGTTGACTCCGTGCGGCGGCTACATTCAGGTCTCCCCCACCGTCCGCGCGCGACGACTGGTCAGCAGTTCCCGCACGCTCGGCAGCCCCGCCCGCAAGTTCTTCAATGCGCGTCGCCAGGTTCTCCCGCTCCTTGGCATCGGCCGGAACTGTCTCCGGCAACTCCTCGCCGGCGGCAGCAAGCCTGGGGTCGCCGGATGTGCGGGCCGCCTGCCGTGCGTCGTCGAGCGCGTTCTGGCGCTCTGATTCTGAGGCCTCGGCTGCGCGAAGCGTCTGCGCGGCGTCGTTCAACACAGCCGCCACCTTCTTCAACCCCATCGCGCCGGCTACGTCCACACGATCCGCATCAGAGCGCGTAGTCGCGACATCGAGCGCGAACGATCCGCCACTTGCTGCAACGGCTGTACTCTTGCCCGTATCCGGCGGCGTAGCGCCCAACGCCCACACCAGCGCAACGATCGCTACAAGCGCGGCGGCAGGCGCCGCCACGAGGACTTTCAGTGTGAACAGGTGCGGCGCCGGCTGTCCCAGCGCCTGCGTCAGCGCGCGAGAGGCGGATTGCAGAACCGGCGTTTCAAACCGATCGCCATCCCGGAGTTGCAATGCCGTGGCAAGGGCACCGTCGCCGCCCTGGATCCGGGCCTCCAGCGCGAGCGCTGCGTCTTCAAATCTAGGCAGACTTGCCCGGCGCAGGGCGCGATAGGCGCCGGCACAGAACCCGGCGACGCCGGACAGCCCCGCTGCCGCTGCACCGGCGGCGAACTCAAGTGCCAGCACCCGCGGCAGGACGACAAACAGCAGGACGCCACTGATGGCAAAGACGCTCCCCCACAGGACGCCGTTCATGCCCGCGCGCAGGGCCTGCCTTGCCAGCAGGCGCAGCGCTACCTTGCGCAGTTGCGCGTGCAGCATCCGGCGTGACATCAACGCGCTGTTCATTCGTGGGGCTCGAAAATCAGGGTGACCATGGTGGGCACGCCGTGTTTGGATTGCGGGATGCCCACGGTTTCCGGCTTCGGAATCGGCGAGTAGACGTCGGAGCGTATGCCGTTGGGACGGTCGTTGTCCAGCACGCAGGATGCGTCACGCCACAACCCGATCAGGTTGCCCTTGAGATCGGCCTCAACCAGTGAACGATTGAGCTGCGGCCGGTACTGCTCGCTGCTGCCGGTGAAAACCCAGCCGACAGGCTCCGGGTTCGCTTCACGTTGAAAATCCCACAGCCAGTCCTCAATGCGCGCGACCGCTTCCTTGCCGGTTTCGCGGTGCTTGAAGCGAACGCTGATCTTCACGCGGTCGCCGGTTGGCTTTTCGAGATACCCGCGCCCCATGCGCTTTTCCGCGCCTTCCTTCAGGCCGATGATCTCCAGCGCGCGCTTGAGGTGCTCGCCCTTGGCCACCGTGGCGAACAGTGATTCGTGCGTCGCGCCGCCCGGCGCCACCAGCAGGAACTCGAGCGCGCGCGTCTGCTCGCTCAGCATGTGCGCTTCCATCTCAACGCGCCGTTTCTCGGGAAACGCCTTCAACCCGCCGGGAAACGAGACGTAGTCGGCATCGACTTGCGACGGCGGAGGTTGCACCTTGGGCTGGGCGGGGCGGTCGTCTTTCTTCTCGGGCGTGTCCTGAACGACGGCCGCGACAGGGGTCGGCTGGGACTGCGACTCACGACCGCACGCTGCGGTGATCACGGTTAGCCCGGCGAGCGCGATTGACAGCACGTGCGTCCTCATTGCAACCTTTCTTCAGGTTCCTTTGACGGCTGAATCCTGACCCTCATTTGAACGAAAACCACAGCCGTAAAGCCCAGCAAATGCTGAGCTTACGCGAAAGTCGCAATTGTCGAAAGCAGCCGCGCCTAGCCGGGCGTTGAGTAGCGCATCAGCGAATCGGCGAACTTGAAGTTGACCGGCAGGGGTTCTTCCCCGGCGTCCACACGCTGCTGATTGCGCTTGGTTACAGCGTCGATCGCGAGCGTGACGTATGCCCAGGGCGCCGTCCCGGATTCCGCGCCCCGGGCTGGATCGCGGGCAAAGCTGATTTCGTAGCTGGTGAGGTCAGCACGTTGGGATTCGAACTGTTGCAAAGAGGCTACCAATGCATCGAACGCACGCGTGTATTCCGCCTTGCGCTCAACTTTGCGAGCAGGACGCTCGGCACGCAGTGGAACTGCATTCCGGAGCTCGAGGTAGCTGTCCGGAACCGCAACCCTGCCCCGGGCGTCCTGCGCGATCACGTAGCTGCCGGCTTGCGCATCCGGCGACCACTCGCAGTAGATCGTCAGCGCCTGATCCGGCACATCCGTAGGCATGGGTTCCAGCCCCTGCTTCTTCGGCAGCTCAGCTTCAAACCCGCCCTGCGGCGTGATGAAGCGGGTGCACAGCATGAAAAAGATCAACAACTGGAACGTCACGTCGATCATCGGCGTGAGGTTGGGTGTGGCGCTTTCAGCCTTGCGGCGCTTGCGAGTATGCATGGCGGAAACTCCTTACGGGTTCCGCCCCGGGATTCCGGTTAAACGGGCAGGGCGCGGGAAAGTTCCCGCGCCCCGAAGAAAACCAGCGCAAGACTAGCGCGAGTAAACCTGCCGTGAGTCAGCGAACTTGAAGGTAACGGTCAACTCCTTCAACCCGTTGGCTACACGGTTCTTGTTGATCTGCGCCGCGGCGTCGATCGCCAGCGACACGAACATCCACGGCGCCGTGCCTTCGGCTGCGCCGCGCATGGCATTGACGGCAAAGCTGATTT
>CAZNBU010000205.1:0-6317 GCA_964571035.1 uncultured Planctomycetaceae bacterium
CAGCGAACGGGTGCCCTCAACCTCATCGGAGGGAAGCTGTATGCCATTCAGGAATGACAAGCGCAACGCCAAGGACGTCGCCGAAGAAGCCGGCGTGCCGGTCACGCCCTGGATCAAGTGCGAAGGCAAAGCCGACGCGGTTACGCGGAAGGCCATCGCCGACATCGGGTACCCGGTGATGATCAAACCTGCGGCGGGCGGCGGCGGTAAAGGCATGCACAAGGCGGACAGCGAGGCGGTTCTGGCTGAGCTGCTTGCAAAGGCCGCGCGCGAAGCCAAGGCCAGCTTCGGCGACGATGCCCTGCTGGTGGAGAAGTTTCTCGAAACGCCCAAGCACATCGAGGTGCAGGTGCTGGCCGACGAGCACGGCCACGCGATCCATCTATGGGAGCGCGAGTGCAGCCTGCAACGCCGCCACCAGAAGCTGCTGGAAGAAACGCCAAGCCCCAGCCTGACGCCCGAGCAGCGCAACAAGATCTGCGCTGACGCCGTGAAGATCGCCCGCACGGCTGGGTACGCCAACGCAGGCACGTGCGAGTTCCTGTTCGATCGCGATGAGGGCAAGTGGTACTTCTGCGAGGTCAACACACGCCTGCAAGTCGAGCACCCGGTGACGGAGCAGGTCACGGGCGTCGATCTCGTCGAATGGCAGCTGCGCATCGCCAGCGGCGAGAAGCTCACGCTGAAACAGGAGCAGATCAAGCAAAACGGCCACGCCATTGAACTGCGCATCAACAGTGAGGACCCGTACGCGGGTTTCATGCCGAGCCTGGGCTACATCGAGGCGTTTGAGCCTGCCGAAGGTCCCGGCATCCGGGTGGATGCGGGCTACGCAGCCGGCGACAGCGTAACCCAGTTCTACGACAGCCTGCTCGGCAAGCTGATCGTGCAGGCCGCAGACCGCGCCGCCGCGAGTGAGCTCGCAAAGCAGGCGCTGCGCGATTTCCTGGTAGTGGGAGTGGCGACCACGATCCCGTTTCACATCGCGCTGCTGGATCACTCGGAAGTTCAGTCGGGCGACTTCGACATCCACTGGGTCGAGCATCACATGACGGAGCTGACGCGTCGCGACCGCCCGCAGGACGCGGGTGTGCTGGCGGCGTTGATGGAGTACCGCCGCCTGCAGAAGGTACGCTCGGCGCAGTCGCGGGCGGGTGAGATGCACTTTGACGCCTGGAGTTCAAGCTCATTGCCGCGATTGCGGTAGGGGCCGGCGAGACGCATGGAATACGAAGTAGAAGTTGACGGCAGAAAGATGACCGTGCGCTTCTTTGAGCGCGACGGGCAGCTCTATGTCCGGCACGACGGCGGCACGTTCCCGGTCCGCACCGATACGCCGCTGCGTTCCAAGGTGCAATTGGCGCAGGTGGACGGGTCAGCGCTTCGCTTCGGGTATCGCCACGGCAAAGAAAGCACCGACATCGTGCTCGATGGCGTGATTTACAGCGCCACCGTCCGCGAGCTCGAGCACGCCCGCCTCGCCGCCGTATCGGGCCGCAAGCGCGCCGGCGGCAGCTTCGACGTCAAGGCGCCCATGCCGGGCATGGTGGTCGCCGTGCGCGTGGCGGTGGGGGACGCGGTCAAGAAGAACCAGAGCCTGCTGAGCCTGCACGCCATGAAGCTCGAAAACGACATCCGCAGCCCGCGCGAGGGCGTAGTGCAGGCCGTGCTCGTGAAGCCGAACGACGTACTGGAAAAAGGCGTCGTAATGATCAAGCTGGGGCCTGCGCCGGAGCAGGCATGAGCACGCTGCAGGAAGACTACATCCGCTGGCTTGAAGGGCCGCGCAAAGACTTCGTCGCGAAGGCGAAGGAGCGCCGCGCGAAGTTTGAGACGTCGTCGGGTTGCGAGGTGCCGCCACTGGCGGCTCCGGTTGACGGATTTCTGTCGCAGGCCGGCGAAGCAACGTATCGCGAGCAGCTTGGATTCCCCGGCGAGTTCCCTTTCACCCGCGGCGTCTACCCCAGCATGTATCGCGGGCGCTTCTGGACCATGCGCCAGTACGCCGGGTTTGCCGACGCCGAAGAAAGCAACCGCCGCTACCGCTATCTGCTTGAGCAAGGGGTCACAGGCCTGTCTGTCGCGTTCGACCTGCCGACGCAGATCGGATACGACAGCGACCACGCCATGGCAGCCGGCGAAGTGGGCAAGGTCGGCGTTCCGATCTGCACCACCGCCGACATGGGCGTGCTGCTGGATGGTATCCCGCTCGATCAGGTCAGCACAAGCATGACCATCAACTCCAGCGCGGCGTGCCTGCTGGCGTTCTATCTGCTTCAGGCCGAGCGACAGAACGTGCCGCGGGAAAAGCTGCGCGGCACCATTCAGAACGACCTGCTGAAAGAGTTCGTCGCGCGCGGCACCTACATCTACCCGCCGCGGCATAGCCTGCGCGTCACCACCGACATCATCGAATTCTGCGCCAACGAAGTGCCCAGCTTCAACGCCATCAGCATCAGCGGGTACCACATCCGCGAAGCCGGCAGCACAGCGGCGCAAGAGATCGCCTTCACGCTCAGTAACGGGTTGTGCTACGTGGAGCAGGCGGTAAAGCGCGGCCTGGATGTGAACCACTTCGGCCGCAACCTCAGCTTTTTCTTCAACGGTCACAACAACCTGCTTGAGGAAGTTGCCAAGTTCCGGGCGGCGCGTCGCCTGTGGGCGCGCTTGATCAAAGAGCGCTTCAAGGCAACTGACGACCGCGCGCTGATGCTGCGCTTTCATACGCAGACGGCTGGCAGCACGCTCACGGCGCAGCAGCCCGAGAACAACATCGTACGCACAACCGTGCAGGCGCTGGGCGCGGTGCTGGGCGGCACACAAAGCCTTCACACCAACAGCTTCGACGAGGCGCTGGCGCTGCCGACGGAGAAGTCGGCTGGCATTGCGCTGCGCACGCAACAGATCATCGCGTACGAGAGCGGCGTCGCGGACACGCCGGACCCTTTGGCCGGCAGCTACCTCGTGGAGCAACTAACCGACGAGCTCGAGGCCAAGGCGCTGGATTTGATACGCAAGGTGGATGAACGCGGCGGCAGTGTCGGCGCGATTGAGCAGAAATTCATGCAGGGCGAGATCGGCCGCGCCGCGTTGCAGTACCAGCGCGCGGTTGAAAAGAACGAGCAGATTGTGGTCGGCGTCAACAAGTTTGTCAGCGACTCAGATGAGCAGCCGCAATTACAGGGCATCGACCCGCAAGCAACTGCCCGGCAGCTGAAGCGGCTGGCGGAGTTCCGGGCAGGTCGCGACGCTGCAACGGTCGAGCGCGCGCTTAGCGAGCTTGAAGAAACAGCAAAGGGCGACGCCAACCTGATGCCGAAGATTCTCAATGCGCTGCGAAGTCAGGCGACACTCGGTGAAGTGTGCGATACCATGCGCGCCGTTTTTGGTGAGTATCGAGACGCCTGACAGGACACGAAATGACACCAGGGAATGCTCCGCACAGCAGACGCACCAACCGGGTTCAGGAATCCGCCCCTGCGCCGCGCCACACAGTCGCGCACGCCGGGGTTGAAGAGCGCAAGGAGTTGCTGGAAACCTGCAAGCAGATCGGCGCGCTGATCATCGGCCAGCGCCACGACCGCACCAGCGCCGCCGTGGACATCCTTCAGAAGCAAGCCGCCGGCGTACTGCTCAAGCAGCACCTGAACGACTGGCTACCACGGTTTCACGAGCGCGTGGAGGCGCTGGAGAAGGTCGTCGGTAAGGGGCTCAAGCTGGACAGCACCAACCTGATCCAGGAACTACGCGAGAAAGTCAAAGCCGCCGGATTCAAGAACTTCCGCGAGTTCGTTACCGACCTTGTGCTGCCGGTGGTGAGCTACCACGGTGTGCTGCTGTTCCTGAACAACGAAGCGCGCGTAAAGCTGCCGCCGGAAGTGCGTGACGAAGTCGTGCAGAAAATGAACGCCATCAACAAGCTGCTCGGCGGCGCCTGCGCGGCGATGGTTTTGCAGGAAAGCATGGGGATCTGACGGGTTGATGGTTCATGGTCGATAGTTGATGGGGACTGCACCACCGCTGCACCTACCATAGACCATTGACCATAAACCACGGTGCAAGAACGCAATGAAACTCGACCACATTGGAATCGCCGTTCGCACCATCGAGGAGTCTCGGGGTTTCTACGAGATTGCGATGGGGTTCGATACCGAGCCCGGCATCGAAGAAGTTGCGGGTGAGAAGGTCCGCGTGCTGAAGCTGATCGTGCCGCCGGGTGTGCACATTGAGCTGCTTGAGCCCACGTCGCCCGACAGCCCGATCGCCAAGTTCATTGAGAAGCGCGGGCCGGGGATGCACCACCTGAGCTATTCGGTCGATGACATCGTTGCTGAGACGGCGCGCATGAAAGCAGCGGGGTATGAGCCGCTATGGCCCGAGGCTCGACCGGGCGCCGGCGGGTGCCTGGTGAACTTCTTCCACCCCAAGCTGACCCACGGGGTCTTGACAGAGCTTTCGCAGCCCCCTAAGTAGTTTTCCGACACACCTAAGGCCAGCCGGTGGGGGCGCTTGCGGCTCGTATAGACGGGCGCTAGACTCCCGCCCGTCGCGCCGCTTGGGGCGTGGCTGGTTTATTGGACGTTCGCCCCGGAACAGGGGGCGCGAAGAAAGGAAGAGCAGCGTGCCGACACGGGAAGAAATCGAAGAGTCGGTGATCCAGATCGTGTGTGACCAGATGGGCGTCAGCCGCGACAAGGTCACCATGGAAACGTCCTTCGTCAACGACCTGGGCGCTGACAGCCTCGACACCGTCGAGCTCGTCATGGAGTTCGAAGACGAGTTCGAACTCAACATCCCTGACGAGGACGCTGAGAAGATCCAGACCGTTGGCGACGCGGTCAAATACATCGAGGAAAAATCCGCCAACAAGGCTTCGTAGCGCCTGAATCGCGTCCGGGCAAGCAGCGACGCGCCTGCGAAGCCGCGCTGATTGCCCGATTCGTTTACTTGTGCGGGCCTGACGGGAACTACCCATGTCCTACAACGGTCGCCGACGCGTGGTTATCACCGGCCTGGGGGTTGTTTCGGCCCTCGGCAACAACGTGCCCACGTTCTGGGATGCCGTGGTGAAGGGCGCCAACGGCATCGAGCAGTACCCTGACTTTGTCGAAGCCGGCCTCACCACCACCATCGCGGGGCGGGTGAAGGGGTTCGACGCGGTCGAGCTGCTGGGTGACCGCAAGTACGCCCGCCAGACCGACCCGGTGGTCCACTTCGCCGTTGTGGCCAGCGGCGAAGCGATCAAGGACGCCGACCTGAACCTGGAGCAGGTCGACCGCGGGCGTGTGGGGGCCATCATCGGCTCCGGCATCGGCGGGCTCGAAGAGATCTTCGACGGCAACAAGACACTGATCGAGCGCGGGCCGCGCCGCATCAACCCGTTCTTCGTGCCGAAGATGATGCTCAATGCGGCGCCGGGCAACGTGGCGATCCGCTATGGCCTGAAGGGGCCGAACTTCGCCACCGCTAGCGCCTGCACCTCGGCCAACCACGCGCTGGGCATGGCGCTTCGCACCATACAGTACGGTGATGCCGACGTCATCCTCGCGGGCGGGTCCGAAGCGGCTTGCACGGTGTTGGGCATGGCTGGGTTCTGCGCCGCGCGCGCGATGAGCACGCGCAACGAAGACCCCGCGCACGCAAGCCGCCCGTTCGACAAGGATCGCGACGGGTTTGTAATGGGCGAGGGCGCGGGCGTGCTGGTGTTCGAAGAACTTGAACACGCGAAGGCCCGCGGCGCGCGCATTTACGCCGAAGTCGCCGGGTTCGGCATGACCGACGACGCCTACCACATCACGTCGCCCAGCGAAGACGGCGAGGGCGCAACGCGCAGCATGCAGCTTGCGGTGCAGGACTCGGGCATGAAGCCTGAGGAGATCGACTACATCAACGCGCACGGCACCAGCACCGAGTACAACGACCGCAGCGAAACCGCCGCGATCAAGCGCGCCTTCGGCGACCATGCGAAGAAGCTGCTGGTCAGTTCCACCAAGAGCATGGTGGGGCACCTGCTGGGCGCCAGCGGCGCGGTTGAGCTTGTGGCGACGACGCTGGCGGTCCAGAAGGACATCGCGCCGCCGACCCGCAACCTTGCCAACCCGGACGTCGATTGCGACCTGGACTACGTGCCGCACGAGGGCCGCCCGGCGACCATCCGGGCTGCGATCTCCAACAGCTTCGGTTTCGGCGGCCACAACGCTACGATTGCCATCAAGAAGTTTGCCTGAAGCGCGGTACACTGCCGCGCACGCAGTTCGCCGGAGGTGGCGATGAAGTATGTTCTTGCCCTGTCTTTGGCTTTGCTCGTTGGTTGCACG
>CAZNBU010000206.1:0-1177 GCA_964571035.1 uncultured Planctomycetaceae bacterium
GCAGCTTTGTGCGACAGGACCCCGACGTGATCCTGGTCGGCGAAATCCGCGACCTTGAAACCGCGCAGATCGCGATCCAGTCGGCGCTCACGGGCCACCTGGTGTTCAGCACGCTGCACACCAACGACGCCGCCAGCACCGTCACGCGTCTGGTTGACCTTGGCGTGGAGCCGTTCCTGGTTTCGTCGTCGGTGATTTGCGTGGTCGCCCAGCGCCTCGTGCGCCGCATCTGCAAAGAGTGCAAGACTGAATACGTGCCCGACGAGCGCCGCCTCAAGGGGTTCGACCTGCGGCTGGAAGATCTGGAGCACGGCCACCTGTGGCAGGGCCGCGGTTGCGAGGCGTGCTTCAAGACAGGCTACACCGGGCGAACGGCGATCCACGAAATCCTGCCGGTCAGCGAGCGCATCAAGCAGTACATCGTGGAAAAGGTGCCCGCCGGCGAGATCAAGCGCCACGCGGTACAGGAAGGCGGGTTGATCACGCTGCGTATGGACGGCGTGCGCAAAGCCATGCTCGGCTACACCACGCTCGAAGAAGTAGCCACCATAACCCAGCGCGATACCTTCTAGCCCGGCCCGTAAGGGCCGGGTGTGCCCCGACATCACGGACCCGCCGTTTCAGGTTTGCACGTCGAATCAGGTTGGCGAGTGTCCGTGAGGCCATGCCACCACCCGGTCCTGACGGACCGGGCTTGCATGCGGGACAGGATTCGCGCAAATTGCGCGGGCCAACGGAGACCCGCCATGTCATCCACACAGCTCGATCGTTTCGCCGCCGCCGCACTCACCGGATTGATCTCGAACCGCGTATGGACCGACGCCGAGGAGCTCGCAGCCGAAGCCTTCCGCATCGGCCGCGCCATGATGGCGGAGCGCAACCGGCAAGCCGAGATGCCCGACAGCGACGTGATGCTGGCGGACGTGCTGAACGCCAAGGTCGAGATTCTTGAGCTGCCGCTGCGAATCGTGAAGAAGCTCGCGGGCATCGACATCAAGAACGTGCGCGACCTGACCCTGACCACCGAAAAGGCGATCCGCCACACCGGCCTCGGCGACGAAAGCGTACACGAAATCAAGCAAGCCCTGCACCGCATCGGGCTGGCACTGGCGCAGACCTGAAGTTTCACACCGAGGCGTACAATCCCCGACGGGCGTTGTAATCGCGGCGCTGCCGG
>CAZNBU010000206.1:1187-6305 GCA_964571035.1 uncultured Planctomycetaceae bacterium
ACCCCCTATTCTTGGGGTGTCGGGCAGCAGCCCGGCAAACGCGCGGCGCGCAATTGCACCACGCGAACCCGCGGGGCCCGGGCCGGAACCCGCCCCCCGCCACGGCTCCCCCACCCGCCGTGAAGGCGGAACCCCGGCCGCCCCGCCTTCGGGTTTCGCTCGTCGCGATGGTTCTTTGCTAGGATGCTGCACATGCCTGACGACGAGACGAAACGGGAAGACTTCTTGAGCGCCACCCCGCAGCCTACGCGCCGGGGTAAGTTGTTTGTCATCCTCTCCCTGATTGGCGTGCTGGTTGTGCTGGCGCTGGGTGTCTTCACCTGGCGGGCAGTACGCCTTGGTGCGGCCAAGCAGGACCTTCGCAACGAAGTCGAATCATTGCAGGCAGAGTTTGCCGGCGTTGACGACTGGCAGGCGTGGTACGTCAAGCGCGTACCCGGCAAGTGGGGCGGCGACGCCTATCTCAAGTGGTGCCGCACCCGCGAAGTGCGAACCGGGATGGATACAAACCCGGACTGGGACACCACCATGGTGCTTGAGGACACCCTGTACGGGCGTGAGCTCAAGTTCGGCGAGAGGCCCTCCGACGCAGATCTCCGCGCATTCCTCGCCTCTACATCCGCGTTCGCTTCGGACGCCGATGTTCTGCTTCAGTACGACGACCTGTCAGGCGTGCCTGAACTGGTGGACGGCGAGCCGAAGTTCTTTCTGGTCGAAACGATCAGCGCGCTGAACGTTCTGAAGTACAGGGCAGACGCGTACGCATGCCTGGGTGAATGGCACCACGCATGGAACGAGTGGAAGCGTCTGGCATCACTGACCGATCGCATGCGCACGAGCGGCGCGTTGATCGAATACATGGTCAATGCCGGTATGCGGGGCATCAGTGCGGCATCCTTTGAGTTGCTGGCAGCCGGGTCGGCGATCCCTGAATCAGTCACCCGCTACACGAAACCGGAAGTTGCGCCCAATCGGCTGGCCGATCTGGCGCAATCTGAGCTCGCGTTCATGGCCGTCTGCCTGGCAGGAATGCCGGACTGGGAGGAGCAATCCGAGTCGTTTGGAGCTTTCTATATGGACGACGTCGACTGGGGCGAACCGCTGCAAGCCATCGATTCGACCGTCATCTCGCCCGGCGCAGAGTATCGGTACAGCGCCGGGTATATTCGGACGACCCGCAAGTTGGCCAACTACTCAGGCGGCGAGTTGCCCGAATCTGAAGGCTGGGCACAGTTTGTCTGGGGCAAGCCGCCTCAGGGTCGCGCCAATCTGACGCTGAGCAACCTGCGCGCTTGCCTTGTGCATGCCCTTCGACGCCACGAAGCCGCTGGCGGTACGCTTGAGTCCTTCGTCCCCGATCCTGCTTTCTATGCCGACTATCGCGTGGAAAAGGGCACAGACGGGTGGGTTGAAATCCGCTTCGGGTTTGCCGAACCCGTCAAGCGCGAACTGAGCTCGCCATACTTCGACATCAATGAACTGTTTGAAGAAATGACTCCGGTTCGCATCCGGCCGCTCAGCTAGCCCGCACGTCGCCGATCGCCTGACAGACAGCCTGCAACGCCGCCGACGCCACGGTTTCGAGATGGTAGTCCATGTACGGCGTGATACTGGTTGGTTCGGGGTTGATTTCGATGGTCAGGCGGCCTTTTTGCGCGGCTACCAGCATGGGCTCTATGATGTACGGGAACATGCTGCTGGTACCTACGCTCAGCACGGCTTCGGGCGGGTCGTTGTAGAAGTCGGCGTACAGGCGGGCGACTTTTTCCTGCGGCAGCAGCTCACCAAAGAAAACTACGTCCGGCCGGATCGTGCCTCCGCATGGGCATTTCGGCGCGCGGCCGGTTCGGATCACAGTGTCGATGCTGGGCTCGTGGGTGCCGTTGCGGTGCAGCGCGCCGCGCTCGCCGCACTGCATGCAGATCAGTTTGAACGTGTCGCCGTGGATGTCGATGAGCTCGATCGTGCCGGCTTGCCGGTGCAGGCCGTCCACATTCTGGGTCAGCAGCACAAAGCGCTCAACACGCCTTTCGATCTCGACCAGCGCGACGTGCCCGGCGTTGGGTTGCGCGCCGCGGGCGGCGCCGGCGATCTTTGCGATGGCTTGCCAGGCGCGGTCGGGGTCGTTGCGAATGGTGTGCGCGGACAGCGCTTCCAGCGTGCGGTCGCCTTCAGCCGGGTCGTCGTAGATGCCGCCCTTGCCGCGATAGGTCGGCACGCCCGATTCAGCCGAAATCCCAGCGCCGGTGATGACGCCGATGGTGCGCACGCCGCGCAGGCGCTCGACCAGGCTGGATGGCAGCTCAAACCCCATGAGAAATCTCGCGCGAAATTGTAGGAGCCCGTATGCTCCCGGTCCCGGAGAATCCGTTCATGTACGTCACAGCCACAAACGAAGCGCAGTTGCGGGTCTCGGCGCAGGCCTACGACCGCATTTCCGCTTGGATCAGCCAGGAGTTGCGCGCCGAAGCCTACAACGGTCTGGTCGCGGCTGTGCTGTACACCCTGGTCTGGGTCGCCGCGAACATCTTCGTGCTGGTGCTGTTGTCGGCGATCATTTCATGGTTCCTGCCCCGGCAGGGCACCCTCGGGCTCGCGCCGCTGCTGGCGCTTGGCGTGATGTGCGCCGCGTACCCAGTGCAGTACTTCACTTACCGCAGCACGCAGCATCGCGTGAAGTTGCACAGCGGCACCGTGATCCTGCCGCGCGGGCATCGCAAACCGGACGCACAACTGACGCCCGGCGACCCAGCCGACCAGATCACAAACGCCCTGGTGCAGTTTACCGCGTTCCCCGCGTGGCTGGCTGCGCAGGCCCTGCACCACGCGCTGGCGCCCACGCGGGCCGGGCGCGCTGACACGGGCACGATGGCGCGGGTGCTGGTGGTGCTGCTTGAACGTGGGCAGCGCGTGAGCCTCTTTGACATCGAGGACGCGCTGGGTACCAAGCGATTGGCGGCCACACTGAACCTGCTGGTGCACATGCAAGGCGTGCTGGTGTGGCAGACTGACTTTCCAGCCATCTCGATCAATGACGACCTGCGCGCTAAGTTGACGCAGTTTCTATAGGCGGGGCATGCGGTCACGACATCGGCGATTTCGGGCATGGCTGGTCTACCTGCGCAAGCCTTTGCGCAGGTTCCTGCCGTTGTTCGCGCTCGCAATGGTGGTGGTATTCTTCGGCGGCATCGCCTTCTACACACTGTACGACCGCCCGCTTTCCTTTTCGCAGGCGCTGTGGGTCACCTTCGCGCTGCTGACCGGCGAGCCGACGCTGGACTGGCCAAGCCACTGGCTTCTTGAGCTGCTGTACTACCTGGTGCCGCTGCTGGGGATTGTGGTGGTGCTGGACGGGCTGGTGCGGTTTTCCTACTACGCGTTTCGGCGCGATGAAAAATCTCCTGAGTGGGTGCGTGCCATGACAACGACGTTCAAAGACCACGTAATTCTGTTCGGCCTGGGCAAGGTCGGGTTCCGCGTGTTGCAGCAACTGCTGGCGCTGAACCAGCACGTGGTAGTGATCGAGAAAGATCCCAACTGCCCCAACATCGCCTACGCAAACCACCACGGCGTGCCGGTGCGCATCGGCACTCATCGCGAAGAAGGCATTCTGGAAGACATGAACTGCACAGCCGCGAAGTCGATCATCTGCTGCACTGACGACGACCTGGCCAACCTTGAACTCGCCATGGACGCGCGCAAGCTGCGCGAAGACATCCGCGTGGTGCTGCGCATGTACGACCAGGAGCTGGCGGAGAAAATCGCAGACTCCATGGACATTCACCTCGCGTTCAGCACAGCCGCGCTGGCTGCGCCCGTGTTCGCAACCGCGAGCGCCGACCCGAGCATCATCAACGCGTTCTTCGTTGACGGGCGACTGCTGGTGCTGGCGCGCCTGACCGCTCACGCCGATGCCAAGCTCAAGGGCAAGACGGTCGGCGAGCTGGTGAAGTCGCATCAGCTTGTGGTGGTGTCATACCGGCGAGGCGAGGGCACCGTGTTCCACCCGCCGACCGACGTAGAGGTGCAACCCGGCGACGTGCTGACGATCGAGTGCGATCCCAAGACACTCAACGACCTGCACAAACTGAACGCGGCATAAGAAAAAACAGGACGGTCAGGATTGGCAGGATGGAAAGGATTTTGTCCTGACCATCCTGAGAATCCTGACCGCTTGGTCGTGCCCAGACCGTCCTGACCGTCCTGTCTACGCTTGGCCCTTGTCGTCGCCCATCAGGCCTTCCTTCTCAGACTTGCGCAGCTTGCCTAGGTACCCGGGCAGCTCCACGCCCGCCTGCTCCGCCAGTTCGTGCACCGGCGGCAGGGCGCCGATCAGGCTGCTGAGGAAGCCGGCTGTGCCGCCCTTGCCGTTTCCGCTGCTGTTGCCGCCGTCCCACACCGTGACCTTGTCGATCTTGAGGTTCTGGACTGCCTTGACCTGCTCGGCCACCAGCTCCGGCATCTTTTCGATGAGCAGCAGTGTCGGCGCGATGTCCGGGCGCTCGGCGCAGGCTGCCACCAGCTCGCGGTAACCCATCGCCTTGGCTTCCAGCACCTTGCGGGTACCTTCGGCTTCCGCCTCGTACTTCATCAGGATGGCGTCGGCTTCGCCCTTGGCTTCGCGGCGGCGGCGCTCGGCGACTGCTTCCGCTTCGATCTCGACGCGGCGCTTGTCGATCTCTTCCTGGACAATGACTTCCTTTTCCAGGCGCGCCTGCTCGAGCTCGCGCTCCTTCAGGAACACCGCGCGCTGCGCCTCAACCCGGGCGACTTCGCCGCGGCGTGTCGCTTCGGCTTCAGCCTCAGCCAGCGTCGCGTTGCGGTCTGCGATCTGCGCCTTGGAGGTGTTTTCGCCGTCGATCGCCTTGGACTCGTAGTCGGCGACCTGCACGCGGCGCTGCATGTCCGCTTCTTTCTTGCCGGTGTCGGTCTGCGCCATTTCGCGCGCGACCGCGACTTCCTGCTGCTTTTGGGCCGCCGCTTCCGCCGCGCGGCCTTCCGCTTCAAGGCGGGCGACCGCGATGCGCTGGTCGCGCTCAGCCTTCTTCTTACCTTCAGTGGCCTTGGCTTGTTCTTCGGACACCGAGATCACGCGTTCGCGGTTCTGGGTGGCTTCAC
>CAZNBU010000207.1:0-6283 GCA_964571035.1 uncultured Planctomycetaceae bacterium
TTCGTGAATCGCGGCGACCACACCGTGATCGACATCTTCCCCGGCAAGCCGATCGACAACGCGCTCGCGCTCAACACCTTGGAAGTCTGCCCCGTCGGCGCGCTGAAGAACCGCGACTTCCTGTACACCGCGCGTGTCTGGAACCTCGACGAGCTGCCGGGCGTCTGCGGGTTGTGCGCCAAGGGTTGCAACAACCGCGTGGACGCACTGAAGGGCGAAGTCACCCGCGTGATGGGGCGCGAAAACCGCAACGTGAACGGGTGGTGGCTGTGCGACCGCGGCCGGTTGGATTTCAAGTGGATCAACAGCGCAAAGCGCATCGACCTGCCGCTGACCAAAGACGGGCACGTCTCGTGGGACAAAGGCTACGAGCTTGCGACGGCGGGCCTCAAAGCCGCCGGCGAGAACGCGGGCAAGGCCTGGGCTGTGGCGCACGCGAGCATGACCAACGAGGAGATGTTCCTCTTCAAGAAACTGGTCGGCAAGCTTGGAATCAGCAATGTCGCCGTGATGGCTGAGCCTGACGTGAAGCCCCTGGACTTTCCCGGTTTCAAGGCGCCCGCAGACGGCAACGCGAACCGGCACGGCGCGCAGATCATCCTGGGCGTGCAGGATGCGGAAGCATCGGTCAAGAAGTTCGCTGACGCCTGCGCTTCGGGCGGTGTCGAGCACGTCTTTGTCTGGGCCGGCTTGCCCCACGGCGTGGACCAGCTTGAGCCGGTCACCAAGGCCCTGGCATCGGAAAAGGTGCAGAACATCGTGGCGGTGGACTTCCAGCGCAGCCTGCTGAGCGAACTGGCGAATGTGACGCTGGCTGGCACCACGTACGTTGAGACCGGCGGAAGCTGGATTAACGGCGACATGCACCTGCAGGCGTTCCGCCCGGCGCTGCGCTATCCGCGCGAAGGGCGCGTCGGTGTCGAGATTTTGCAGGAGTTGCTGTACGCGCTGGATGAAGCGCGCGCGGGCGAAGAAGAACTGACCACGCGCGGCACGCCGCTGGGCATCAGCACGGAAGACCCGTACGTGCCAGCCGCCCGCCAGCGCGGGTGGGAAGGCGCGTCAACGATCCCGGTGCTAGCCGGCAGCGGCCAGATCGCCGTAAAGCCGAGCAAGACGATCGTAAGCGCAGCATCGGTGTTCAATCAGCTGGCGGAAGAAGTGCCCCAGTTCAGCGGCCACACGCACCTAAGCCTCATCCAAAGCAAAGGCGCGAGCTTAGTGTAGTGTGGTGCGGGGACCCCGCCCGCATCATTCGCCGAAGTAGCGTTCGAGCCTTTCCCGCAACGTCGTTCGTGCACGCGACGTCAAACTCTTCACTGCGGCCACCGTCGTCCCGAGAATCTCGGCGACTTCTTCGTAGGACTTGTCTTCGTAGCGGCTTAGGATCAGCGCCATGCGCTGCTGCTCCGGCAACTCCTGGATGGCTTCGCGCACGAGGCGGGCGCGCTCGTCGGCGTCCATGGCTTCGCCGTCTTGCGCCTCTTCGGTTGCCATGCGCTCGAGCGGGTTGCCGCCTTCTTCATCGCCGCTTACCAGCCGCAGCTTGTCGCGGGCCTTGTCGCGCTTGTAGTTCAGGCACAGGTTGCTTACGACCGTGTAAAGCCACGTGCTGAACTTGGCCGTCGGCTCCCAGTTGCCGGCATTCCGATAAACGCGCAGGAACGCCTCCTGCACCAGGTCTTCGGCTTCGGATTGCACGCCGATGTGGCGGTAGATCACCGAATAGGCAAGCCGGTAGTGGCGCTCAAACAGCAACCGGAACGCGTCGTCGTCCCCCTTGGCGACGCGCTTCATCAGTTCGCTGTCCGGGTCAACGACCTTGCCCCGCTTCTCGGCCATGTTTCTTCACACTGAACGGCGAGGTCTCACGCGAAGACGCGAAGGCGCCAAGAACTCACGCAACCATCGCGGCCGATGACCTGCTCCGCGCCTTTGCGCCTTGGCGTGCGACTCTATCCGCCAAACCGTTGCAACAGACTTTCTACAAACGGATCCTGCTCCCCACGCTGGCGCCATGCCCTTGCCAGTGTTTGCGCGCGCTCCGACATGCCGTTGGCTGACAGCTCGCAGATCAGGTCAACACGTTGCAGCCTTGGCTCGCCCGCCACAAGCTCGGCGTGCTTTGCCAGCCGCTGCTGCGCCCAGTCCACCCGCTCCAGCGCAATGCATTGCAGCACGGCGTTCTCAAGGTCGATCGCGTCGAACTGCGCGCCGGAACACAACTCGTCCAGCACACCAAGCGCCAACAACCCCTCCCCTTGTTGCGAAGCTTCGCGCGCCAATTGCCGCATGAACGAGGGCGCGCGTTCGCCCCGGGCATAGGCTTCGCGCAGTAGCGCGAACCTCGCGCCGCCTTCGGCACGCAAGGCAAGCCGCAACGCCGCGCGCGGGTCGTCCGGGTGCTCTTCGTGCGCGCGGCGGAACCACGCTTGCGCTTCGTTGTGGTTTCCCTGCCGCGCAAGCAGATCGCCGACCACCAGCGCCAGCGGCTCGCCGTCCAGCATCTGCGCCTTGCCCGCGCGCCGCCCCATCAGCAGGATCGCGCGGTTGACGTGCGCGGTATCCTGCGCGGCGTTTGCCAGCCGATACAGCTTGATCGCTTCGTCGACATCGCCAGCAACCGAGTCCGCCGTCAGGACCTTGCACACCACCGGCTGTAATTGCAGCGCAATCCGGAACGCGACACGCACCGCAGGCGCGGCGTCGTCTGCGGGCCGTTGCAGCCAGCGCGGGTCGAGATCGGCCAGCGCCGCGCGCGCGTGCTCAACCGTGAATTGTTCGCCGTAGCGCAGTGTGAGCACGTCGGCTGCGCAACGGCCCTGCGCGGTGCGCATGGTCGGACGCAGCAGGGCAGCCAGCTCAGCCAGGATTTCGCGCGCGTTCAGCACCGTGTGGTTGCCTGTGCGCAACCCCAGCGCCTCGCCGTTCCAGGTGTCGATGCGCGCCGGCAACCGCATCGCAAGCTCAACGCGCGCCGCGCCGTTGGGCGCCAGCGGGATCATTGGCAGCGAGCATGACTGCGCCAGCACCTGCGACGTGATGATCAGCGGGAACTGCGGGCCGCCCGCGGCGTACAGCACGTCGGAGGGCAACACCGTGTCGGCGCTGCGCTCCTGCGGGTAGCGGGCGAAGTGCAACTCGGTGCGCAGGTGGCCGGTGAAGGCTTCCAGCATGGGCTTGCGCGATTCGCGCCAGTTCGGCTCGCGCAGCACGACGCCCTCGGCGAAGGTCTTCCACAGGTCGGCGGTCTGGGCGGGCGGGGTCTTCAGTCGCGGCGGCTCAATCTCGCCGACGAGTTGCTCCAGCCCCAGAAGCAAGCCCGGCAGGTTGTGCAGGCGCAACTCGCCCTCTTCGGCTGCCAGCAGATCAATGCCGTTTGCGGGCACCTGCACGGCTGGCGCGACGGCGTATCCCTGCTCTGTCGGGTCGTAGTCCTTTGGCGGATCCGGCACTTTCACGGGTGTCTGCACCGGCTGGTTGTCGGGGGGCGTCTGCGCGACGGGCGATGTGTTGTCCGGTGTGCGCTGCGGATCAAATGCCCCCACCGCCCACGCCGCGCCGAGGCCGATCCCGGCGAGCACCGCGAGCAGCAGCAATGCGACCACCGCGCGCCGCGCCAGCTTCCATGTGTTGCCGCGCTTCGGAGATGTGGAAGCACCCTTGCTGCCGTCGCCCGACGACGCGGGCAGGGGCGGGTCGTGATCATTGAACCGAACCGCGCCGACTTCGCTGCCGTGGCCGGGGCCTTTGCTCTCGGCGATCAGGATGCGGTGCAGCAGGCCGCGCGCGCGGCGACTCAGGCGGTGCAGATTCTTTTCGATCTTGCGCTGATCGATGTCGCGCGTGGCTTGCAGAAAGTTGCGGAACGCCTGCAAGGTGTCGAGGTCAAGCAGGTCGAAGGTGCGGACGAACTCTTTCTCGACAGCGCGGCGGGTCTCGATGAAGTCTTCCAGCAGGCCGTCCGGCAGCGCGCCCGTGTCGTTAACGAGCTTGCGTGCGAAGTTGAGCACGGCGTCCAGCCGTCGCAGGGGCTCGTGCAGTGCCGCGATACGGTTGGTGCCCTGCGCTTGCTCGGCCATGAATCCTATGCGCGCGGCGTCACGCGTCCTTCACCTTCTCCTGCAGACGTTTGTCTTTCTCCAGGACCTTGGACGTCTGCGACGCGCGCCACTGTACCAGTTTTTTGGCCAGTTCATCGTTGCCAGTGGCGAGGATTTGCGCCGCCAGCACCGCCGCGTTGACCGCGCCGTTGATCGCAACGGTCGCTACAGGCACGCCGGGGGGCATCTGGACCGTGCTGAGCAGGGCGTCAAACCCGTTCAACGGGCCCGAAGCCACCGGGATCCCGATCACCGGGCGCGACGTGTGCGCCGCCACGGCGCCAGCCAGGTGGGCTGCCACGCCGGCTGCGCAGACGAACACCTTGGTGCCGCCCTTTTCGGATTCGGCGACGAACGCGCGTGTCTGGTCGGGCGTGCGGTGCGCCGAAAGAACGCGCGCAGCGCAGGTGATGCCCAGCTCTTTCAGCGTTTTCACCACCGGCTCAAGGGTCGGCCAGTCGGAATCGGAACCCATCATCAGGACTACATCAGGCACGGCAGTCTCCTACTTCTTCAGGCGGTCAATGACTTCACGGTAGCGCGCGGCGGTGCGCTCGATCACGGCGTCCGGCAGCTCCGGCGCGGGGGCCTTCTTGTTCCATGTCTGGGTTTCAAGCCAGTCGCGGATGATCTGCTTGTCAAAGCTTTCCGGGCTGGTGCCGATTTTGTACTTGGCGGCGTCCCAGAAGCGGCTGCTGTCGGGGGTCAGCATCTCGTCGCAGATGCTGAGCTTGCCGTCGATCATGCCGAACTCGAACTTGGTGTCGGCGATGATAATCCCGCGCTCGCGCGCGTAGCTTGCTGCTCTTGAGTACAGATCCAGCGTCAGTGTGCGCAGGCGCTCCGCCATCGGCTTGCCGACGATGCCCGCGGCTGTATCGAAGTCGATGTTTTCGTCGTGGTCACCCTGGTCCGCCTTGGTGGCGGGCGTGAACAGCGGCTTTTCCAGTTGCTGCGCCAGTTGCAACCCGGCTGGCAGCTTGTGGCCGCAGACTTCACCGGTCTTCTGGTAGTCCTTCCACCCGGTGCCGACGATGTATCCGCGCGCCACGCATTCGACCTTCAGCATCTCGGCTTTGCGGGCGTACATGGTGCGCCCTTCAAGCTGATCGCGGTACTTGTGGACGGCTTTGGGCATCTTGTCGACGTCGGCGGTGATCAGGTGACTCGGCACCGCATCCTTGAAGTGATCGAACCAGAACAGGCTGATCTCGGTAAGCAGCTTGCCGCGGCCGGGCACACCCTTGCCCATGACCACGTCGAAGGCGCTTACGCGGTCGGTGGTGACCATCAGGTAGTTGCCGTCCACTTCGTAGATGTCGCGAACCTTGCCGCTGTAGACGCGGTTGAGGTCCGGCATGTCTGTCTTGGTCAGTGCTTGCATGGATCTGGTTTCCGTCTCGGACTCAATGTGGTTTTCAACACGGCGCGTTGCGCGTCAAGTATGTGGAAGGTGCGTCAGAATGGATCTTCCGTCTCGCAGAGACGGCGTTTCCTACAGGGTCGCAACCACGACCTGTCGGGGACTCTCTGACAGTGCGAACCGCGAGCCGTCCAGATCACCGTAGCGAGCCGCAATATGCAGCCCGGCTTCCGTGAGGAAGGTGTCGAGTTCTGTTGGCGTGAACAGGCGGACGCTTTCGTGCCAGTGCCGAGGTTCCTGTCCTATGGCCTGGTACTCGACTTCTTTCTCAACTCGCTTGGAGCTGGCGTCGTACCGCCTGCGCTGGTGCAGCGTCAGGCCCTTTCGAACATCATGCGTTTCCGGTTGCAGGTCGCGGATCGTCACCTCTGCGTTCATGTGGTCGATGATCGCCCGCCCGCCCGGCTTCAGCACACGCGCGACTTCAGCCAGCACGGCATGATGCGAGGCGTCATCGGGAAAATATCCGAACGACGAAAACAGGTTCGTGACAACGTCGAAAACGCCGTCCGCAAACGGAACACGAATCGCGTTCGCCCGCACACCCACACCGGTCAACCCGCCGGCGACTAACAGCGTCTGCGACAGGTCGAGCCCCACAGCTTGCAATCCGGCTTCGCGCATCGGCAGCAAATGCCGGCCCGCGCCGCAACACAGGTCGAGCACGTGACCGGATTGCGGCAGCAGACCAGCCCTTAGCATCTGGGCTACCTGCTCGCGGCCCTGCTCAGGGCTGCGGTGCCGGTACAACTCCAGG
>CAZNBU010000208.1:0-6268 GCA_964571035.1 uncultured Planctomycetaceae bacterium
CGACTTTCAATGTAGCCAGCACTTCGTGATCCATTGCGTCCACGCGCTCAACCGTGCAGATCAGCGCGTTGCGGGCGCTCAATCCGGCTGGTTTCTCCAGGCAGAGCATTACCTCGTCCGCGTAGAGGCCTACGTTGACGAAGCGGCTTGGCGCGACGTCGCATAGCGGCGCCGCGAGCGTCATGCCGTCGCCGAGGTCGAGCAGGGTCACCCCGCCATCTTCGTCGTGGCGCAGCACGCGCAGGCGCAACAGGTTGTCCACGCCGACCAGGTTCGCGACGCCTATGGCGCGCGGCTTCTGCAGCACCTGCACGGGTGGACCCTGCGCGATCACTTTGCCGTCTTCCAGCACCACGCAGTCGTCGGCAAGGCCGAGCAGTTCGCCCGCCTTGTGCGTCACGAACAGCATCGGCACCTCCAGGTCGCGCTTGATCTGCAACAGCAGCGAAAGCACATCGCGCGCGAGCTCCGCGTCGAGGCTGCTGGTCGGCTCGTCCAAAAGCAGCATCTCCGGCTTCGACAGCAGCGCCCGGCCAAGCGCGACGCGTTGTTTTTCACCGCCTGAAAGCGTGCTGACGCCGCGTTCCAGCAGCGGCTTCAGCCGCAGCACATCGATGATCTTCCACCCGCTGTCGCTGTGCAGCTCACCCATGGCGCCCGGCGCGTACCCAAGGTTGCGCTCGACGCTCAGGTGCGGAAACAGCAGCGGGTCCTGCGTTACCAGCGCGAGTTTGCGCTTCTCCGGCGGCGTCCACGTCCCACCAGGCCGCCGGCAGACGGTGCGCGTGCGCACGGCGATGTGCGCCTCGCGTGGCTTGAGCAGGCCAGCCACGGCATGCAGAAACGTGCTCTTGCCGCTGCCGCTGGCGCCGAACACGCCCAGCACGGGCCCCTTGCTCTCGACCTTGACGTCGAGCTTGAACCCTCGGAATGCGTGGCGGACAGTGGCTTCAAGAATCATGCAAGCCTCCGCCGCTGCCGCGCGCTCAGCCAGAATGCCAGCAGCAACGCCACCAGCGACAGCGCGACGCTGACGCCTACAAGCCGCCACACGCCCTCTTCGCCGCCGGGCACATTGAGCAGCGTGTAGACGGCCACGGGAATCGTGCGCGTTTCGCCCTCGACGTTGCCCGCGATCACGATGGTCGCGCCGAACTCGCCCAGCGCGCGCGCAAAACTCAGCACCGCGCCCGCGACAACACCTGGCAGGCTCAGCGGCAGCGTCACGCGCAGGAACGTGCTGATCCGCCCACGGCCGAGGCTGCGCGACACGTGTTCAAGCCGTCGATCCACGCCCAGCATCGACAGGCGTATGCCTTCCACCATCAGCGGGAACCCGACCACGCCGGCTGCGATCACGCAGGCCGCGGTGGTGTACGCGATGTGCCCGCCAGTGACGGAATGCCAGGCCTCGCCCAGCGGCCCGCTGCGCCCCATCAGCGACAGCAGCAGATAGCCGGTAACCACCGGCGGCATCACCAGCGGCAGCATCACCACGCCCTGCACCAGTGCGCGCAGCGGGTTGTTCCACCGCGCAAGGAGCCATCCCAGCAACACGCCGGGCACCAGCGAGACGAGCACGCTCCAGGCGGCGACTTGCAGGGATAGCAGGATGATTTCGGTTTCGGCGTCGGAGAGCATCGTTGGCGACTGTACCCGCAGTGAACCGCAATGACCAATTACCAATAACCAGTAACCAGTGCGTCATGTGGCGCCATCTCATTGGTCATTGCGGTTCAATCAGCGGATGGCAGCACGAACCCCTTGGCTTCCAGCACGGCCTTGCTCTTGTCGCTGAACATGTGATCGACAAAGGCGCGCGCGGCTTTGGCGTTGCGTGCGTCTTTCACCACCGCGACGTAGTAGTCGATTGACTCGTGCGTCGCGGGATCGAACTTGAACAGCACCTCGACCTTGTCGCTTGTGCGCGCGTCGGTGGCGTACACAAACCCAGCCACCACCTCGCCGGACTCAACCGCCCGCAGCGTGGCGCGCACGTCCTTCTGCCCGACCAGCAGGCGCTTGTAGTGCACAAGCAACCCCAGCCCTTCCAGCGCACTGCGCGCGTACTCGCCAGCCGGCACGCCTTCGTCGGCGATCGCAATCCGCACATCCGATTGACGCACCTGGTTCAGCAGCGCCGCAGGATCCTTGATTGCAGCCGGTTTCAGGTCGCTGCCCGCGGGAACAATGCACACCAGCGCGTTGCTCGCGAATACGCGGTAGTCTGCGTCCAGCCGCCCGTTTTCCTTCAGATAGTCCGCCCACTTCCGGCTGGCCGACACAAGTACGTCGGCAGGGGCGCCGTCTTCAATCTGCCGCGCGAGTTCAGAGGTTGACCCGAAGCTGGTCTTGACCGCCCCGCCCTCGTACCCGGCGACCACCTCGGTCACCACGTCGGTCATGCTGGCGGCGGCGTAGACCGTGACGGTCTTGTCCTCAACCCGGCTGGTGCAACCCGCCAGCAGCACACAACAAAGGATGGCCCAACGCCGCATACGCTCCTCCAAGGGGCGCCATCATCCGCGTGGCGCGCCCGGCGTCCAGCCATTAATCGCGGGCGGAGCGTTGATATGCTGCCGCGATGAAAGTCGCCACGCTGGTGGATTTCTTCGACCGCCTGTACCCCTTCGCGCTGGCGGAGGAGTGGGACAACGTCGGGTTGATCGTCGGCGACAGCAAAGCCGACGTCACCGGCGTGCTGATGTGCCTCGACGTCACGCACGACGTGCTCGACGAAGCGATCGAAGCCGGATGCAACGTCGTGGTGACGCACCACCCGGTGATCTTCCGCGCGATCAAGAAGCTGAACGCCGCCGAGCTGCAAGGCGGGCTTGTCGCCAAGGCGTTCGCCAACGGCGTCAACCTGATCGCGCTGCACACCAACCTAGACAGCGCGGTGGGGGGGCTGAACGACACGCTTTGCGAGGCGCTGCAACTCACTGAGGTCAAACCACTGGTCGATTCCGGCCGCGAGCGCTTCTACAAGCTCGCGGTCTTCGTGCCGGCTGACCACGCCGAAGAAGTGCGCCAAGCCATGGCGGCGCAGGGCGCGGGCGTAATCGGTGACTACGAGGAGTGCACCTTCAGCACACCGGGCGAGGGCACGTTTCGCGGCGTTGAGGGCCGCACCAACCCGTTCGTCGGCAAACCCGGCCAGCTTGAAAAAGCCACTGAGCTGCGGCTGGAAGTGCTGCTGCGGCGCGAGATCACCGGCCGCGTGATCGGCGCGATGATCGACGCGCACCCGTACGAAGAAGTCGCCTACGACCTGTACCCGCTCCACAACAAGGAAAAGGGCACGGGCCTCGCGCGTATCGGCAGGCTTGCGGCGGCCGAGCCGTTCAGCGCGTTCATCAAGCGCGTCGGCGACCTCGGCATCATGGTCACGCGTGTGTTGGGCGCCGCCGACAAGCCGATCCGCAAGGTCGCGCTGTGCAGCGGCGCGGGTGCGGACTTTCTGCCCAACGCGATCAGCGCCGGCGCGGACGTCTACCTAACAGCCGAAATTAAACACCACCTGGGCCTGGCGGCTGCGCACAAGGGCATGGCGCTTGTTGAGACCGACCACTATACGCTGGAACAGAAGCACTGGCCGAAGCTCGCGGCAATTCTTGGCGAGCAATACAAAGACCTCAAAACGAAAGTAAGCGAACGTGGACCCGCACTCTGGCGCCGGCCGTAAGATGGCCCGGCAGTTCACCAAAGGCTCTGAGACCTTTCAGCGCACCGACGAGAAGGGCAAGCGCATCGCGCGCCCCATCCCGCGCAAAGCCAAGCGCACGGCGACGATCTTCACGGTGATCACCATGGCGCTCGCCGCGCTGCCCGTGATCCTTGAGGCAAGCGGCGTGTTCGTGGACATCGGCCCGTGGCTGAGCCTGCTGATCACGATCCCGGTCGCGCTGATGGCGATCATGTTCATGGGGTTTCTGCGCGACGGCCTGACCGCCAACCTGATCAGCGGCGCGATCATCCTGTTCGCGTTTTCGGTGGGGTACGCCACCACGTTTGAGCCCGCCGAGTTCGACTCCGGCCGCAGCCTGATGGTGCGCGCGGCTGCGCCGGTGGTGTGTGCGGCGGTGCTGGGGTTTTTCTGGCTAAGCCTGCGCACGCACCTGCGCGATCTGCACTACTGGATCGACCAGGGGCAGTCGCTGCAGGACATCATGATGCGCTACCAGCAAGCGAACGTGATCCGAAAAGCCGGAGGCAAGCCGGCCATGACCGAAGACGGCAAGGTAGTAGACGCCACAGAAGTAACCGGCCGCCCAGGCTTCCGCCAAAAGCCCCAAAAAACCGCCAAGCAACAAGGCGAAAAGAAAAAGCGCAAGAAACCCAAGGTGCGGTAGGAGCGCCGGCAGTATGAACCCCCTTTGCGCGTTTCGTGCACCTCGCTTTGATCCCTCCGATGCAGAGCTCGAGTCGATCGACTTCAAGCCATTGGGGGACAAGGTTTCCAACTGGATTCGAACGGAGTTGTCGTCTCGGGGACATGCGTTTGCGGACGATCCGGTAATGGAAGACTCCTACTGGGTGATCCCAGTCCAGTTTGAGGGGAAGTGGTATGAGGTGTTCGTAGGCTGGTACCCACCGCCCCAAGAGAAGAGTCCATCGGGGCGCGAGGATTGGTGGTTCATTACCGTGGTTCTACGTCGGGCGTTTTGGAGTAGGTTGACGCGAAGAGATTCGCCAAATGACGCAGCGCCGTTGGCTAAGTTGCTGCGAGGAACCCTTGTCCAGCCTGTGGTCGAAGAAGTAGTTTGGAACCCTGAGGCTAGATCCAGGGCTAATCGCTGAGCGGCGGTCATGCTCACCCTCGACACTCGAATTGGCATGCAAATGCCAACGATGTTGTCGACCGTCGCGCCTTCTGCCAGGAGGCCCGTCAAACAGCTCTCCTTGCAAGGCAACAAAAAGCAACGCGGACCCCTGCGGCAAACGGCGAAAAGCCGACGCGAAGGAGCGAAGGTTGCGGAGGACGCGAAGGGCCTAGTCTTGTGGCGCGACGTCGTCCGTGAAGAAGTCGTAATCAACGGTTTTGATCTCGAGCTTCTTGATCGTGCGAACACCCACGTTGTGTCGGAACAACAATTCGACCAATTCCTCTCCGTCGATCAGCACGATGCGCTTGTCGGAGCGTTCTGCCGCATTCTCGGCATCAGCAGTAAATCGGCTGGTTGTAATGAACACGCCTTTTCGTGCGCGTTCTACACCCAGAGCCCCCGCAAAGTCTCGGATCTTTGAAGGCCCGATGGCGTTGTCAGCAGAGTAGCGTTTTGCCTGGACATATACCTGCTCCAACCCCAAGGCGTCCTCATCGATGACACCGTCTAGCCCACCGTCACCCGACTGCCCCAAGTGCGTCGTGGAGCCTTGGAACTTGCTCCCAAAGCCCATAGCCCTGAGAAGCTTCAAAACGAGTTCCTCAAAAAAGCGCGGAGGTTGGTTCATGATCGCTTTGAGCAACTCGCTGCGCTGAGGTGCCATCACTGCATCAAATGCATCCTGCAACTGCTCATCTGGCGTGGCCGTATCGTGCTCGTCGGCGGTATCGTCCGTTACATCGTTGTCTGCTTCGCTGGACTTTCTTCTGGTTCGGAAGGCCCGAAACTCGGGGAACTCCTTTAGATACTTGATGTCTACTCGGTCCGGCTCTCGACCAAGAACCTCCAAACCTCGTGGCGTAATCCTCCTCACGCCTCTAGAGATGGAGTCAAGCAATCCCGCGGCCGACAGGTGCGATAGCGCCCAAGCAATGCGATTGCCAAACTTTGTCTGCTTGCCGCTTGGCAGCAATTCCTGCTGTTCCTTTTCGGTGAGCGAGAATTCCACAAGGAGCGCTTGATACACCTCGTCGTTTGAGACCGGCTTGCCTTGGGCAAACTGCTGAAGCGCAGGAAGCATGAGTGTCTGGAAGTCTGGCACCGGCATACATGGCTCCAGAATGCGAACAGTGGGCAACCCTCTTGCCCGCGGTTGACTGCCTCAAGCGGTAATATGCATGCGCTTGGTCGGGAGCAATCGATCAGTGCCGGCCAAGAACTTGACTAGGTCGGTGGCATTCTCTGCCACCATCGGATCCACTTCAATAGTGTCTGGCCGGCCGATGCCGGCTCGTTCGACCGCGCGGGCGAAGTAATCCTGGTAGCTTTGCCTTACCCCTTCGGGGCCGTAGGGGCCTTCGGCGTTCTTTAGCGGCAGGAACTGTTCTTCTCTTGGCACTTCTAAGCAGGTTACGTTGTTGGCCATGGGGATGGTGTCGAAG